>VSOH01000049.1 GCA_009774735.1 Clostridiales bacterium | reverse complement strand
CTATTTAGTAATTTGAAAGGAAGAATTTATGGATATTTATTCACAGCTTTGCCGGGAGTTTTCTTTAAAGCCCTGGCAGATTGAAAATACGGTTAAGTTAATTGATGATGGAAATACAATACCGTTCATTGCACGATACCGTAAAGAAGCAACAGGCTCGCTTGATGATCAGCTTTTGCGTTCAATTTATGACAGACTTAATTATTTAAGAAATATGGATGAGCAGAAGGAAAAAATCATACTGTCTATAACCGAGCAGGGGATGATGACTGATGAAATTCAGTCTGCTATTGATAACGCATCAACATTAACGGAGCTTGACGATATTTATCGTCCGTTCAGACCTAAAAGGAAAACAAGAGCATCCGTGGCTAAGGCTAAAGGGCTTCAGGGGCTTGCCGATGCAATATATGCTCAGGATAATGGCAGCAAGTCACCGATTGAGCTTGCTGTTGATTATCTTAACGATGAGGTTGAAACAGCAGAGGATGCAGTAAATGGTGCAAAGGATATTATTGCAGAAATGGTTTCCGATGACCCTGCAGGCAGAAAAATGCTCCGCTATTCAATAAAAAATAATGGTATGCTTCTTGTTACAGGTGCTGAAGAAGAGCTTGGTGTATATGAGATGTATAAGGAATACAGCGAGCCTATAAAAAGCATACCGGGTCACAGAATACTTGCAGTCAATAGGGGAGAGAAGGAAGGTTTTCTTAAAGTAGCCATTGACTATGATAAAATAACCGCATTGACAATTCTCAATAATCTTCATATAAAAAATAATTCTCCGACAACGGACACTGTCATTGAGGCGATAGAGGATGCTTATACTCGTCTTATTTTTCCGTCTATCGAACGTGAAATAAGAAATACTCTGACTGATGGTGCAAGCACCAGTGCTATTGAGGTTTTTGCTAAAAATACACGACAGCTTTTAATGCAGCCGCCTGTTAAAAATAAGGTTACTCTCGGACTTGATCCGGGATATAGAACCGGCTGCAAGGTAGCAGTGGTTGATGAAACCGGTAAGGTGCTTGATACGTCTGTTATTTATGCTGTTCCTCCTCATAATAAGGTTGCGGAAGCAAAAAAGATTATTAAGGACTTAGTTAAAAAACATAATGTACAGATGTTTTCAATCGGCAACGGTACAGCCTCACATGAAACAGAGGTTTTTGCGGCTGAAGTTATTAAGGAACTTGATTGTGGTATAACATATATGGTTGTGAGTGAGGCAGGTGCTTCAGTTTACTCTGCTTCAAAGCTCGCTGCCGAAGAATTCCCCGAATATGATGTATCACTCAGGAGTGCTGTGTCAATTGCTCGCAGATTGCAGGACCCATTGGCTGAGCTTGTTAAAATTGACCCTAAGGCAATCGGCGTAGGACAGTATCAGCATGATATGCCGCAGAATCAGCTCACTGAGGCACTTGATGGTGTAGTTGAGGCTTGTGTTAACTCCGTAGGGGTTGACCTTAATACCGCCTCAGCACAGCTTCTTAACAGAGTTGCTGGCATATCCTCAGCAGTTGCAAATAATATTGTAAAATTCCGACAGGATAATGGTGCTTTTACATCAAGACAGCAGTTGAAAAAGGTGTCAAAGCTCGGACCAAAGGCCTTTGAGCAGTGCGCAGGATTTCTGCGGGTCAGTGAAAGTGAAAATGTACTTGATAATACTGCTGTTCATCCTGAAAGCTATGATGCTGCTTCAAAGCTCCTAAAGCTTTGCGGTGTTACAGATGATGATATAAAGGCAGGCAGAGTTGATGCCATCGAAAGCTATGTAAAAGCTGTCGGAACGTCTGCCCTTGCTGCTGAGCTTGGTATCGGAGAACCTACACTTATTGATATTTCAAAAGAAATTGCAAAGCCTGGACGTGACCCTCGTGACGAGCTGCCTGCACCAATGCTCAGAACTGATGTAATGGGTATGGAAGACCTGAAAGTTGGTATGGAGCTCAAAGGCACAGTAAGGAATGTTATTGATTTTGGCGCTTTTGTAGATATCGGAGTTCATCAGGACGGACTTGTTCATATATCACAAATCACAAATAAATTTATCAAACACCCAAGTGATGTGCTCAAGGTTGGTGATATTGTGACAGTCTGGGTAATATCCGTTGATGTTGCTAAAAAGCGTATAGGTCTTACAATGAAAAAACCTAAGGATTGATATGGAATATTTAGTAATCAAATCAAATAGAAAAACAATGTCACTTTCAGTTAATGATGATTTGATTCCTGTTGTACGTGCGCCATATTTTGTGTCTGAAAATAGGATTAAGTCTTTTGTCGATGATAATGCTGTATGGATTAAAAGTGCGGTGGAAAGAAAACAAAATGAGCTTGAGAAATATAATTTGTCCGGTGAAGAGTTAGATAAGCTGATTAAAATGGCTGAAGTCTATATTCCAAGCCGAGTTGAGTATTATTCAAGACTTATGAAATTGGAGCCGGCAGGCATTAAAATCACCAAGGCAAAAAAACGCTTTGGTTCCTGCAGCGGCAGCAACAGTCTTTGCTTTTCCTGCTATTTAATGCTGTATTCTGAAAGTGCAATTGACTATGTTGTTGTTCACGAGCTTGCTCATATAAAGCATCATAATCACAGCAACGATTTTTATAAATTAATTGAAAAATTTCTTCCTGATTACAAGGAACGCATAAAACAACTAAAAGCTTAGGAATTATCCTAAGCTTTTTTTACATCAACTACTATTATTTCGGGATGATTGAATAATCTGAGCGGGAATTCACTGTTGCCGAGTCCGCGGCTTATAATTAAACGCGGTCTGTTGCCGAATGTTCCTCTTGCGTATTTGGGCAGAACGCCTTGTCCGGGAGAAAACAGCGGCTTGAAAATTATCCATTGACCGCCATGGGCGTGACCTGAAAGCTGTAAATCAAAATCATACTGTTTATAATTCAATTCAGGTATACCCTCGAAATTTTCGGGAAAGTGACTCAGGACTAATTTAAAACCGTCATAATTATTAAGCAACTCAAAATATCTGCTCATATCCTTGTATACAAATGTTCCGTTTTTGCGTGCTTTGTAATCCTTAAAATCAGCCTGATTTTCGTCTAGTCCGAGTATCCGGCAATATTGACAGTCTGAAATATCGTTAAGAAGAACAATAAAGCCTATATCCGCAAACTCTTTCATAAGTGTATCAAAACTATCAAGCCGTCTTTCGTGGTTTCCTGTTATATAGTAGACCGGTGCAAGCTTCAGCAGCTCATTACCGTATTCAAGCATTTTATCCTTGTTTTTGCCGTGATCGTTAATATAATCACCTGTAATGCAGATGATGTCGGGCTGAAGCTCACTGACTTTTTGCAGAACTGCTTTAAAAGGTTTTGAATGAAAGTCACTTAACTGAATAATTCTGAAATTTTTTTTGCAGCTTTCATTAACGACAGTATGTGTGGTAATATCCAATTTATTGTTCTGATAATAGCAAAAGCAGACAAATACCGCAATAAGAAACAGCAGAATCGCAATAATTAACAAAATAGTTAAAAAATTCATAAAATCACCTATAATTATAATATATTTAATGCTATAATTAGTCAATATTAAATTTTTTAAATAAAAAAGGGATAATTTTGACAATTGAGTATAGTATAATTGAAAGGGTGAGAAAATTGGATAATTCCATACGCCTTGTGGCAGAAAATAACGAAAAAAGTTTATTATGTGAGAAGGCTTGCTTATCCTGTAATTCAAAAGGCAGGGCATTGCCGGAAGAGGAATGCTCAATAAGAACCTGTTTTCAGCGTGACAGGGACCGAATCATTCATTCACAGGCATTCAGACGTCTGAAGCATAAAACGCAGGTTTTTTTGTCACCCAGCGGTGACCATTACAGAACACGTCTTACACATACTTTTGAAGTATCTCAGATAGCAAGAACAATAGCAAGGGCTCTTCGTCTTAACGAGGATTTAACTGAGGCTGTTGCTTTAGGTCATGATTTGGGGCACACGCCATTCGGTCACGCAGGTGAGCGTGCTCTTAACCAGCTTTGCTCCTGTGGCTTTAAGCACTATGAGCAGAGCGTGCGTGTTGTTGAGCGTCTTGAAAAAGACGGCAGAGGACTTAACTTGACGGATGAAGTGAAAAATGGTATTCTTTGCCATACAAGAGGCGAGGAGGCTTATACCTTAGAAGGGCAGATTATAAAAATTGCCGATAAAATTGCATACATTAATCATGATATTGATGATGCAATCAGAGCAGGAGTTATGGCTGAGGAGGATATTCCTTTATCATTAAGACTGCAGCTTGGTATGACGAAATCACAGCGTATCAATAATATGGTGCGTGATGTTATTTATAACAGTGGTGACAAAATAAGAATGAGCGATGACTGTTATACTGCATTTATGGATTTGCATGATTTTATGTTCACAGCAGTTTACACAAATCCTGTTTGCAAGGGTGAGGAAACAAAGGCTGTTGATATGCTTCATAAAATATACAGCCACTATATTAATCATATTGACGATATGCCTCAAATTTATTCCAAAATTGCTGAAACAGACGGCAGCGAAAGAGCAGTGTGTGATTACATAGCAGGAATGAGTGATGTTTACGCTCTTAAGATTTTTAACCAGCTTTTTGTGCCGATGTTCTGGCGTGACTGATATTAATTTTTAAAAAGGAGTTGAGATTATGGCTTTGAGTGAAGCTTTTTTGCAGGAATTAAAATTTAAGACAGATATTGAAGACATTATCTCAACCTATGTTACACTAAGAAAAAACGGTTCAACATCAAAAGGCTTGTGTCCGTTTCACAACGAAAAAACACCGTCTTTTACTGTATATAGCGACACACAATCGTTTTATTGTTTTGGCTGCGGTGCCGGCGGTGATGCAGTTACTTTTTTAAAAAAAATCGAAAATCTTGATTATATCGACGCTGTTAAGCTTCTTGCTCAGCGTGCAGGACTGCAAATGCCCGATGATAACAGCTATGATGACAGTCTTTCAAAAAAGAGAAGGCGTGTTCTTGAAATTAATCGTGAAACCGCTAAATTTTACTATTCATATCTGATAAGTCCGCAGGGCAAGATTGGTCTTGATTACTTCTTAAATCGCGGTCTTTCAATGAATACCATTAAAAGATTCGGCCTTGGCTTTGCTCCCAATGAATGGGACAGCCTGCTTAAGCATCTAAAGTCAAAAGGATATCGGCCGAGCGAAATGGTTGAAGCAGGTGTCGTCAAAATCGGCAGAAATAATAATTACTATGATACTTTTAAAAACAGAGTAATGACACCGATTATTGATGTCAGGGGGAATGTTATTGCTTTCGGCGGTCGTGTTCTGGACGACAGCAAACCCAAATATATAAATACTTCTGACACATTGGTTTATAAAAAAACGAATGAGCTTTTTGCTCTTAATCTTGCAAAAGACAGCGGTAAGGATAATCTTATTTTGTGTGAGGGCTATATGGATGTTATAGCAATGCACCAGGCTGGTTTTACGAATGCTGTTGCAGGCTGCGGTACTGCTCTTACAAATGAGCAGGTCAGGCTGATTAGCAGATATGCAAGAGAGGTCATTCTTGCTTATGATGCTGATGAGGCAGGACAGAAAGCTTTAAACAAAGCCGTTTCACTGTTTAAGCAGACTGATGTAAAGGTTAAAATACCTGCTTTAGCCGGCGGCAAGGATCCTGATGAAATAATAAAAAAATACGGCAGGGACAAGTTTAAGGGAATGCTTGACGGCGCATCAAATGATACGGAATTCGCTTTACTTGAAATCAGAAAGAAATATAACGTAACAACCTCGCAAGGTAAAATTGATTTTTTGAATGAAGCTCTTAAAGTGCTTGCAGGTGTAAGTCCTATTGAACAGGATATTTATATCAGCCGTTTGGCGGACGAGCTGTCAGTTGATAAATCAAGCATTAAAATTCAGTTAGATTCATATGCAAAAAAAAGAATATATCGTCAAAAACGAAGTGAATACAAGACTATTGTCGATAATTCCATACGTGAAAATCAGCGTAAAAGCTATGACGAAAATGCGTCAATTCGGCAGATAAGAGCTGAGGAAAGAATAGTTGGTCTGCTTCTAAGATACCCTGATTGTGTTCATTTAACACGGGACTTTGACAGTGAGATGCTGTCATCCGCTTTCATAAAAAAAATTTTTACTGAAACAATTAACAGACTTGATGCTCAGCTTGATATTGATTTGATTAATTTCAGTTCGGCTTTAACAAGTGATGAGCTTGGCAGACTGTCGGGTATTATAGCAAGAACAAGGGAAAGCAAGGATGCGAAAAAGGAATTTAAGGATTGTATTGATATAATTCAAAGTGAATATGATAAGAATATCATTAAGCCATCCGATTCGATGAGTGATGATGAATTCCGAAGTATGTTCAATAAGAATACATAAAACAGAGGAGATTTATTATGAAGGAAATTAATTTAACACCGCAGGCACCTGTCAGTGAGGACAAAAAACAGGCTGCTTTTAAAAAGCTGGTAGAGCGAGGAAAGCAGACGGGTCATCTTTCCACACAGGAAATTGACACACTGATTGTTGAGCTTGATTTGGACGTTGAAGAGCTTGAAAAGCTTAATGAGCAAATTGATGCTGCCAATATCAGTATTATTGACGATTTTTCTGCAGAAGCATTTGAGAGCCTTAGCCTTGAGGTCGATTTGCCTAAGGAAACAGATGCTGCTGATACAGTTGCTGTCAATGATAATGCCGCAATGGACGACCCTGTTAAGGTTTATCTTAAAGAAATCGGAAAAGTTCCTCTTTTAACAGCAGAGGAGGAAATTGAGCTTGCAATCCGTATTTCCGACGATGACGAAAATGCAAAGAAAAGACTTGCAGAGGCTAACTTACGTCTTGTTGTAAGTATTGCCAAGCGTTATGTTGGCAGGGGAATGCAGTTTCTTGATTTAATTCAAGAGGGCAATCTCGGACTTATTAAAGCTGTTGACAAATTTGATTATACAAAGGGCTTTAAATTCTCCACATATGCTACATGGTGGATCAGACAGGCAATTACACGTGCCATTGCCGACCAGGCGAGAACGATTCGTATTCCTGTTCATATGGTTGAAACGATTAACAAGGTTAAAAAGGCGAACAGCCAGTTGCTTCATACAAACGGCAGAGAGCCTACTCCTGATGAAATTGCAGCATTTCTCGATATGCCTGTTGATAAGGTAAGAGAAATTCTGAGAGTAGCACAGGAGCCGGTATCACTTGAAACACCTATCGGTGAGGAGGAAGATTCCCATCTTGGTGATTTTATACCTGATGATGATGCACTTGCACCGGCAGATGCTGCATCAATGAGTCTGCTTAAAGAACAGCTTTCAGATGTGCTTAAGACTCTTACCCCAAGGGAAGAAAAGGTTCTTTCCCTGCGTTTCGGACTTGAAGACGGCAATCCCAAAACACTTGAGGAGGTCGGCAAGGAGTTTAATGTAACAAGAGAGAGAATCAGACAGATTGAAGCAAAGGCACTCAGAAAACTGCGACATCCGAGCAGAAGTAAAAAGTTGAGGGATTTCTTAGACTAATGATACAGGAAAAAATTAACAGAATTAATGAACTTGCCCATAAATCAAAAACCGTTGGCTTGACGGATGAAGAAAAGCAGGAACAGGCCGTGCTTAGACGTGAATATATAGATTCTTTTAAAGCAAGTCTTGTTGGTCAGCTTGAAAACACATATATTATTGATGAAAAGGGCAATAAACGTAAGGTGCAGAAGAAAAACAATGGCAAAACTAATTATAATTGAGGGTCTTGACGGAAGCGGTAAATCAACGCAGACTGCATTGCTTGAGAGCTATTTGAAATATAAAAATATAGTATTTAAAAAAATCAAACTGCCTGATTATGACAGTCCATCAAGTACATTGGTAAATATGTATCTTGACGGTGAATTCGGAAGCAATGCTGATGCAGTAAATGCATATGCAGCAGGGGCTTTTTATGCTGTGGACAGATTTGCATCATATAAGCTGAACTGGGGCAGCGATTATGAAAACGGGACTCTTATTTTAGCCGACAGGTATGCTACCTCAAATTCAATTTATCAGATGGAAAAACTGCCATATGATAAATGGGATGAATATCTTGAATGGTCTGCTGATTTTGAATACAACAAAATAGGTATACCTAAGCCTGATCTTGTAATTTTTCTTGATATGCCTGTTGAGGTGTCACAAAAACTAATGACCTCACGCTATGACGGCGATGAGAATAAAAAAGATGTTCACGAAGCAAATGTTGAATTTTTGAATAAATGCAGAAAATCAGCTCTATATACTGCTCAAAAGCAGGGGTGGATTGTTATACCTTGCTCTGATGGTGAAAATCCTCTGTCAATTGACGAAATACATAACAAAATTATTTCTTATGTTAAAAAGGAGCTATAATAAACTATGCTTACATTTTCTAAACCTGCAATTGAAGATAAAAAGTGGGTTGATGAATGTTTTAAATATGTTAACAGCTTTAACTGTGAATACACTTTTGGTAATTTATTTGTATGGGCAACTGCTTACAGAACTCAAATTGCGAGATATGAGAATTTTATAATTTGCAGATGGGGCAAGGCTCCCGATTACAAATATTCACTGCCAATCGGTAAAGGCAATTTCAAAAAAGCTGTTGAAGAAATTATATCAGATGCCAAATCCTTTGGAATAAAGCCAATCATTTATGGCGTCACATCATATTATAAAAATCTTCTTGACGAATATTTCCCTGATAAATTTGACTATACTTATGATGATGGTGATTTTGATTATATTTATTCGGTAGAAAAAATGGCTTCATTGAGCGGAAAAAAGTATCATGGAAAGCGTAATCATATAACTAATTTTAAAAAGAATCATCCTGATTGGTCATTTGAAACTATTGACAGCAGTAATATTAACGAATGTATTGCGCTGCATTCAAACTGGATTAATACGCACGAAGATGATTCTGATTACTCATTTGAATTTGAAGCTGTTCTTACTGCTTTTGAAAATTATGATAAGCTTGGCTTTGTCGGAGGAATATTAAAGGTTGACGGTAAAGC
>VSOH01000048.1 GCA_009774735.1 Clostridiales bacterium | reverse complement strand
TTTTTTTAAATGCTCCGGCGAACACCGACATCTACAAATTCAATATCTTCGGCAGCTTAAGATTGGTATCCGAGACAGGCTTTCAATATTGTAATATTAAAGACGACTCACAAGTAATTCAAAATCATCCCTGCTCATTGCGGAATTAATATATGACAGCAATGAATTTGTTGAAAGAAACTCGGGCAAATCCAGTGCTTTTAGTAATTTTTTCTTTTTTGCTTTAGCATTCGGAACACCTGAAAAGCCCATTTCATAAAGGTCAAAATTCGTTATCGGGTTTTCCAACACAACCGTTTCACTGTTAATACCAGCTTTACCAAACAGGTCAAGCAGCAGTCTTTCACTCATACCCTCCACACCAAGTTTACCTTCCTTGGAGGGCTCTTTTTTTCTTTTTTCCTTGCCGTAAATATCAGGAATATAAATATGCTTTATTTTATCCTTCGGCACACCCGAGGAAAGATAATGTCTTATCTGAAAACCGCTGTGGTCACTGTCAGTAAGAACAATGATACCACGCTCACTTGCAAGCTTTTTTATGAACCGCTGCTTAGCTTTATCATTGTATATACCAAAGCCATTGGTTTCAACAATCAGAGTATCAAGAATATTGCTCAGCTTAAGCTTGTCATATCTTCCCTCAACAATAACAGCCTCTTTAATTTTAAGCATAGCTGTTTTCCCTCGCAATCATTAACAGTTTAACAACAAGCTCCTCAAGCAGCAAGCGTTTGTCAATAGCTGTACTTTTAAGCTTAACATCGGTATCGGCTATAACATCAAGTGATGCTCTGAGCTGCTGCTCTGACATATCGGCACAATCCCTTGACGCATTGCGCAGTGCAAATTCTCTGTTTTTATAATTAAAATGCTTTGCAACGTCACTGTAAGAGTGACCTGCCGTTTTTGCACACTTGACACGGTACATATCAACATAAACGCCGATAATTATTGAAGAGATTCGGATAGGGTCCTCTTTCATATAAAAAAGACCGTCAAGCACATTATAAGCAAGCTGGGAATTGCCGCTTACAACTGCCTTTGATAAATCATATATTTTTGCCTGAAGGCATTTTGTTGCCATATTATCTATAATTTCTTTTGTAATAACACCGCCCTGAGCAAATCCGCAAAGCTTGTCCAACTCATTAAGAAGAACAGTCATATCATTCCCTGAAACAGAAATAAGGTATTGTGCATCATCGGTGCTGAGGGTGGCTTTCCTCCGCTTGGCACCTGCTGCAAGAAGCTTTGCAACCTCTCGCTCGCTCCTTTTCTCCATATTAATAACAGCACCGGCGTTATCAAAATAAGTTATCAGCTTTTTGAACGCAGAGGACTTTGTATCAACTGCCAAAGAATCATAACAGAGAATAAATATTGTAGTATCAGGCACATCATCTAAGAATTCCTTGATGAGTACCATATCATTTTTGGATTTTTCAACCGGATAATCACGAACATAAACAAGATTGTATTCGCTCATCATAGGCAGCATCTGAGCATCCTTAATAATATCGTCAAGGCTTGTATCCTTACCCTCAAAGCGATGAAGATTAAAGGAATCAAATGCAGGGTCAATAACCTTTTTTATTATCTGAGAAATATAGAAGTCCTTAAGATAGCTCTCCTCGCCATAGATTAAATATGCGTTGAAAAATGAAGATGTTTTAATCTGTTCCTTAATTCCCTGTTCGTTCAGTTTAGCCATCTGTTCCCCTCCTTACAACCAACTGTGAATTTTCACTGAAGGTTATTTCTGTTGATGCTGCATCATAAAAATCCTTACTGAGTGTTCGGCTGAATTTATTATCTCCTATTATAACACAGGCAGGATAGATTTTAAAGACTTTATCAAATGAATTGACAGTTATTATTTCTCCTTTATACGAAACAGCAATTTTATCACTTACTTTATATTTATCACCGCTATCTGCTAAATCAACAGATTCATATAAAGCACTGTCAATATAAACAGTATCACGATTATCAGCAATTCCTTCAGCATAATACTTGTCATAGCGGTTATCAAGACCGATAATGACTGCTGCGTTTTTATCATAGACCATAACGGCACCATATCTGCTTATATAAACATTTACGGCAGTATTCTGCTGATAACAGAATACAAGGGATGAAATAACCGTTACAATACAGATAAAAGCGGACAGTTGCTTTATCATAACCCGTCCTTTAACCAAAAGCATAATGCCTGCAAGCACAAAAACCGCACACATTGAAACACCAAATATTTCGCCTGAAATATCGAGAAAAAGAAATGACATATGCTTTGCAGTAAAATCAATAATCTTTATAAGAATATCAGATACAATATTAATAGAAAATGCCATAAAATCGGTTAAATACGGCACGCCGTAAATTAAGCAGAAAACGATTACTGCAACAATCAGCACAGTTATCAGGGGTTCGATAATCAAATTGAGTACAACACTCAGAACACTCACACTGCCGAAAAACAGATAAAGCACAGGTATAACTGCAATCAGTATTGACGCTGATAAAACCATACCTTTTACTGCATAAGACAGAACAGGATTTTTGATTTTAATATGCTTCATTACATTTTTATATATAACAGTTATTCCGAGAACTGCACAAACAGTAAGCACTGCCCCTGCATCTGTAACTACGAATGGATTAAAGCATAATATAAGCACGGCAAGACCTAAAGAATTAAGCGTATCGGCTTTATTATTAAACAGCTTTGCAACAAGCACAACAGAAAGCATTATTCCTGCACGTACCGAGGATTTTGAAAAATCTGCAGTGCCTACATAAATCAGCATAACTGCCATAGACAAAAGTGTATTTATTGTTTTGGGAACTTTAAGGAGCTTCATCAAATAATAAGCCCCAAAGCTGATTAAAGATATATGAAAACCTGAAACAGCAAGATAATGGCTCAGTCCGCAAATTCTGAAATTATTCTGCACTTCAGCAGATAAATAGCTTTTACTGCCAGTTAAAAGTGCAAGGCTAAGTCCTGCATTGTCACCTGAAAGACTGCTTAATATAATTGAATTAATATATTCTCTCAGCTCAATAAAATAATAATTTATCGGCTTATCAGAAGTCACTGCAACAGCTCCGATTTCATTAAGCCGTGCACACACATAAATTCCGTCACCGTAAAGACCATAGCTTTTAAAGGAATTCTCTCCCGCTGAATAGAAAAACAGTTTGGCAGAAACATCATCATAATAATCTGCATCAAGCTTTTCATCACTTTTAAGATAAACCTTAATACTTTGCGGTGAGCCTGCCATATCAATTTTTGTTGTTTTGACAATATATGTATAAGTATTGCTATCCTCATTATATTCAGGTATATCTATAATCTGAAACACAGCATCGGCAGACTTCCGTTCAAGCGTTTTTGCAGGTATTACACTGCTGTCGCTTACAAGCATAAACATTGTGCCTGCAAACACAATGCTGCCAAGCACAACGCATATAACCTTACCTTCCCTTGTAAATTTAATAAGCAGTGATGCAACAAAAAGCACCACTGCTATTGATAAAACAAGCCCTGCATAATTGTAGGGAATAATATTAAGTATAACAAGAGTCAGTGCAGCAGTAAAACCTATAAATGCAAAAACTCTTTTCATACGTTATTCAACAGGCTCAATAACAAAGGAATATGCCTGCTTAACTCCTTTTTTCATTATATACGGCTCACGCACAAATGCCTGCCCCGGCAAATCACCGCCAACACCAACCTGCATATGGTCAATATTAACTGTTGTAATATCTTCATATGGAATATTATTGATGTGTGTTGCTTTGTCAAGACCATCAGTTGTGTAATGATAAGCCGAGAAATTGAACGGGTCACTGAAATATGAAATAAATTTCAGTCCCTTTCCCTTTTTATTTGTTATAGTGAAATAACGCACATCAGCCCTGTTGGATGACTCCTGAGGACGCATATAGCGGTATTCCATATCTGTAACAGTTGAAGAATGCTTATCAATCTTATAACCGGTTTTTCGGTCACAGTAGCTTGGCAGCGGACCTCTGCCGTACCAGGTAACATATTCCATTTCCTTTGGCAGAGTCATTTTATACCCGAATCTGAGCATATTGGATTTAGGAACTGCACTGTGATAAATGTAAATTCTGCCGTTCGGATAAAGCTTGAATGCAGCTACTGAATTTTTTAATCCCTGTGTGCTGTAGGCAATATTAATCTCCACAGTATTATCACTGCCAGCCTTTGCGACAGTTTTAACTGCAGAATTATGCTTTGTTGCCCTCTGCCACATATAAAAAGGATGCAGCTTTGTGAACTGTGGTGTAAAATTAAGGAAGTCGATATCATTATCTGTCAAAGCTCTGAAATAATTCGGCTCAATCGGTGAAAGGAGCATTTCAGTACCATTGAGCTGATAGCTGACTATCCTGCCGTTATCAACAACAAATTTAACCTTGTCATTATATACAGTAACCTTTTTGCCCTTGTGTTCAAAGGTTAAATCCCCCGCATTTTCAGGAGTTGTCGGCTGAGGCATATCATTAACAATAAACTGGTCCCATGAAACCTCATAATTTGATTTAAGACCTAATGTCTTTTTCTTAGTAAAAAAGCCGATTGTCAGAACAACCTCTTTGTCCTTTGGAATACTGTCATATGAATAAGGTATTGTTATAAAGGTTTCCGAAAGAGGTTCACACTCAAATTTGTCAAGCTCACCACTCTCAACAAGCTCGCCCTCAGCCTTGAGCTCCCACTTACATTTAAATGCACTGATGTTGGTAAACAGGTATTTATTTTTAACCTTGAATTTGCCGATCTTTACATCAAATTCTTCACACTTAATATACTGGTAACCCTTTTTGACCTGCAAAATCTGTGGATGAGGAACACGGTCGGCACCGATTATACCATTGGCACAGAGTGCCCTGTTTGAGCCTGTCATTGCAGTAGTATTCGGAATGTCAAGCAGCTTTTTCGGCTCCTTGCCCTCAAAGTCGATTCCATAAAGCCAATTTTCATTACCAGCATTATCAACAGTATGCAATGCCTGGTCAACAAAATCCCAGATAAATCCGCCGCACATATTGTCATATTTTTCAAAATCAGCTATGTATTCATCAAAGTTACCGAGTGAATTTTCCATAGAATGCGCATATTCACAAAGCAAAATCGGCTTGCCCTCATACATTTCCTGCTTAATGGGCTTACTGTCTGCCGCAAGCTGATTTGCAATATTATCATAAAAAGAAATTGAAATTTCCTGCTTGTTTCCAAGCTTTTCCATAACATCTGCCGTAGGGTACATACGTGATATAACATCACTCTTTGTCTGGCCAAAATCCCCCTCATAATGAAACTGACGTGTATCATCAAGTGCAAGTGCTGCCTGCTTCATCTTCAAAAAGTTATCGCCGTCACCGGCTTCATTGCCAAGTGACCACATAAAGATACAGGGATTGTTCCTGTCACGCAGCACCATACGCTCCATTCGGTCAACAGTCTGACCTGTCCACATCGGGTTTGAACCGGGAACCCCCTTTCGGCGGACACCATGGCTCTCAACCTCACATTCGTCCATAACATAAAAGCCGTATTTATTGCACATTTCATAAAAGTATGGATCATTCGGATAATGTGAGGTACGGATTGAATTGATATTATTCTGTTTCATAATATCAAGATCCTGAGTATATCTATCCTTCGGCACAGCCCAACCGCAGTCACCGTCAAAATCGTGGCGGTTAACACCATGAAGCATTAACGGCATACCATTGAAATATATTTTTTCACCCTTAATTTCAACCTTTTTAAAGCCTATCTGATAAGTTTTGACCGCCACAACATCACCATTGACAATAAGAGTCATAACGAGCGTATAAAGGTTTGGGTGCTCGGCAGACCACTTTTTAGGGGCTTTTACAGTTTGGTTAATGGTAATTTTTTCATCACGTACAGTGAGCTTTACAGATTTATCACCAAGCTCAATTTCCCTGCCCGTGTCAGTAATAAGCTTTGCTTTTGCTGTAAGCTTGCCTTTTGTGCCGTCATAGTTTTTTATAAACATATCAAGGGTTAAATCAGAGTCCTTGAAATCTACATCAAAATCAGTTCTGACATAAAAATCCCTTAAGCACACCTTAGACTCACCATACAGATAGACCTCTCGATAAATGCCGCAAAGCCACCACATATCCTGATCCTCAAGATATGTGCCGTCACAGTATCTGTAAACCTTGGCACAAACAACATTTTCACCCTCGGTCAAATATTTGGTAACATCAAATTCATGAGGAGTCATAGAACCTTGGGAATATCCGACAAAATCACCGTTTACATAAACCTCAAGAGCAGCCTTTGCCGCACCGAAATGCAGAAAAATTTCTCTCCCTTCAAGAGCTTTGTCAAGAACAAAGCTTCTTCTGTAAAAGCCTATTTCCTGCATTTTGCGGTTAATTGACGGAATTTTATGTCTGCTTCTGCTGATTGCCTTGGGAAAAGTGCTGGCATAATAATACGGCACGGAATACCCTTCGGTCTGCCACACAGACGGAACTTTTATCTCATCCCAGTCGGAATCGTCAAAATCTTTATTAATAAAAGCATCGGGCTGATTGTCAATGCCCATCTGCCAGTAAAATTTCCACATTCCGTTAAGAGACTGTTTATACTTTTCACTCTCAGCCGCGAGAGCCTCAGCCTCGCTGTCATAAGGCAAAAAAAGTGCGTGTCCGTCCTCTTTATTAACATTATAGACCGACGGATCCTCCCATCTGAATTTAGCCATAATACTCCCCTTTGTATTAATAATATAATATATTTATAGTATACTAAAAAATGTAAAAAGTCAATATAGACAACAGTTGACGGATTTGTTATAATTAATAGTCAGAATAGGTTTTAATTGGAGATATAAAAAATGATTGTAAGAGTTAACAGCAATAATTTAGAAGAATATGAGAACTTTATAAAAAAACACCCTAAGGGATTATTTCAGCACTCGTCAAAATGGGCAGGAGTTAAAGACGCATGGAAATTTGAAGCAGTAATGCTTAAGGATGAAAGCGGTGAAATCAAGGGTGCTGCGGCTGTTTTAATCAGGAGTATTCCTGTTATTAAAAAGTCACTGATGTACTGCTGCCGCGGTTTTGTTTGTGATGAGAATGATTTTGACACCTTCGACAAGCTCTTTCACGCACTGCTTGAGGTGGGCAGGGAATACGGTGCCTACTGTCTGAAAATCGACCCTGAAATTGTTATTGAAAATAAGGAATACAAAGAGCATCTGATAAAAAAAGGCTTCACCGAATTAAACCCGGGATGTATGGATTTTGAAAATGTTCAGCCAAGATTTGTTTACTGTTTTGATTACAACGGGCTCAGCGAAGATGAGCTTATGCTCACATTCAAGAGTGACTACAGAAACAGAATCAGAAAAGCCCCCAAAAAAGGTGTCGAGGTTAAAATCTGCGGTAAAGAGGCACTTGATGATTTTGTCAGAATTATGAGTGAGACCGGCGAACGTGACGGCTTTTCAACAAGACCAAAGGAATACTTTGCAAAAATACTTGATTGTATGACAGATGACGCAAGACTCTATATGGCATATTATGAGGGCAAGGCGATTGCAGGCACAATTGCTATCAAATGGGGTCAGAATGTTATGAAATACCAGTATGGTGCATCTTCAAACGCTCATCGAAATGTTTACCCGAACTATGCTTTGCAGTGGGCTATGATGCAGTGGGGTATGGAGTGCGGCTGTAAGGTATATGACTTCGGCGGTATTTCCGGTGACTGCCGGAATCCTGATAACCCACATTACGGACTATGGCGATTCAAACACGGCTTCGGCGGATATATGAAAGAGTTTGTCGGCGAGTTTGACTATGTAATTAACAAGCCTGTATATAATTTATATAATCTTGCAACAAAGGTGCTTGAAAAGATAAGGAAATAATATGAGCAGATATATAATCGACAAAAAGCTACTTGAAGAGAATATAAAGCTGATTAAGGACAAGGCAGGAGTACCCATTATCGGAGTTGTTAAAGGCAACGGCTATGGCTTCGGCACTAAGGAATTCAGCACTGTACTCAAGGATAACGGCATTAAAACCTTCGCTGTTACAGAGGTTGATGATATTACAGAATTAAAAGAGATTCTTGAGGATGAGGACATACTCGTTATGCGTTCAACCTGTATTGAGGATGAAGCAAAACTTGTTGCCAAAAACGGATGCATTGCCACAATCGGCTCACTCAATTCTGCCGAAATAATGGACAAGGTATCTAAAGACCTTGGTGTAAAAACCAAATGCTATCTGAAAATAGATACAGGAATGGGTCGCTACGGCTTTATGCCAAGCGAGGTTGAAGAAGCAATCAGATGCTATGATTTTGAAAACCTTGATTTCATCGGTGCATACACTCATTTTTCATCAGCATTTACGAACACAGCACTCACGAAAACACAGCTTGAATTATTCAAGGACACTATGGCACAAATTGAAAAGGCAGGAAAAAAGGTCGGCATTCTCCACGCCGCCAACTCCCCTGCTCTGCTCAACGTCAGTGATGTATGCCTTGACAGTGTAAGAGTAGGCTCAGCTTTCACAGGCAGAGTAATAACACAGAGCAAAACAAAGCTGAACAGACTCGGCAGGCTTGAAGCTGAGGTTATTGAAATTAAAACCGTACCTGCCGGATACTCTGTTGGCTACAACGGACTTTATAAAACAAAAAGAGAAACGAAAATTGCCATCGTTCCTATCGGTCACTATGATGGCTTCGGACTTGCTAAGGAAAAAGAGATAGCAGACCTAAGGTCCGTATTATCTCAGTTAAAAAAATATCTGAACAAAAAGCAAATGTATGTTAAAATTGAAGGCAGAATGTATAGCGTTATCGGTGAAATCGGTTTAAGCCATACCGCCGTTGATGTAACAGGCAGTGATGTAAAAATCGGTGATACCGCAACGGTTGACATTTCACCATTGATGGTAAACCCAAGAATAAAGAGAATTTATGTATAACAGCATAAAAAAGGCAGACACCTTGTCAGGTATCTGCCTCAGCCTGTAGAAAAACCCTAAATCCGGAAAGGATTTAGGGTTAAATTTTTAAGATTAATGAAAAACATGCTGATG
>VSOH01000047.1 GCA_009774735.1 Clostridiales bacterium | reverse complement strand
CTCTTCTGCAACCTTAACAATTTTTTCAGAGCTTAGACCGAACTGCTTAAGAAGGTCAACAGCCGGACCTGAATGACCGAATTCATCGTTAACACCGATTCTCTTAACAGGTGTCGGGCACTTTTCACTAAGGCATGAGCAAACAGCCTCACCAAGACCGCCGATGATGTTATGCTCTTCAACAGTAATAACCCTGCCTGTCTTTTTAGCAGAAGCGACAACAAGTTCTTCGTCAAGCGGTTTTATTGTTGCAATGTTGATAATTTCAGCACTGATACCCTTTTCTGCAAGCACCTTTCCGGCCTCAATTGCCTCTGCAACCATAAGACCATTAGCAATGATTGTTACATCTGTACCCTCACTGATAACCTCACCCTTGCCGATTTCAAATTTATAATCGTCGTTGTGGAATACAGGCACAGCAAGTCTGCCGAATCTTAAGTAAACAGGGCCCTCATAGCTGTAAGCAGCTTTAACTGCCTGCTTTGCCTCAACATCATCAGCAGGGCAGATAACCACCATACCCGGAATTGCTCTCATTAAAGCGAAATCCTCACAGCACTGGTGAGATGCACCATCCTCACCAACAGAAATACCTGCGTGAGTAGCACCGATTTTAACATTGAGATGTGGGTAACCGATTGTGTTTCTAACCTGCTCAAAGGCTCTGCCTGCAGCAAACATTGCAAAGCTTGATGCAAACGGCACAAGACCCATTGTGCTCATTCCTGCAGCTACGCAAATCATATTTGCTTCAGCAATACCGCAGTTAATATGTCTATCCGGAAAATCCTTTTTGAATATACCGGTCTTTGTTGCTGCTGAAAGGTCAGCGTCAAGAACAACTAATTTATCTGCACCCTCCTGTGCCAGCTCCTTAAGGGCATTGCCGTAGCTGTCACGGGTAGCAATCTTTTTAATATCAGCCATTTTTACGCCTCCTCAATCTCTGCAAGTGCAGCTCTGAGTTCTGCCATTGCAATGTTATATTCTTCTTCGTTAGGTGCTTTTCCGTGCCAGCCGCACTCATTTTCCATAAATGATACACCCTTGCCCTTAACGGTTTTCATAATAATTGCAAATGGTTTTTCAGACTTATGGAATGCATCAAATGCTTTTTCAAGCTCGTCAAAATCATTGCCGTTTATTGTAATAACGTCAAAACCAAACGCATCTAACTTTTTATCAATCGGTTCTGCTGTCATAACCTCGTCTGTAGTTCCGTCAATCTGCAGACCATTGCAGTCGATGATTACACAAAGATTGTCAAGCTTATACTGGTTTGCGAACATAAGAGCTTCCCATACCTGACCCTCTTCAATCTCGCCGTCACCAAGGAGTGTATAAATATTGATATCATTATTGCCTATGTATTTTGCACCCTTAGCCATACCGACAGCGGTACTTATACCCTGACCGAGTGAGCCGGTTGACATATCAATACCGGGCACAGTATTCATATTCGGATGACCCTGAAGATATGAATCAATGTGTCTTAATGTCGGCAAATCCTGAACAGGGAAAAAGCCCTTGTATGCCAGCGCACTGTAAAGACCCGGAGCACAGTGACCCTTTGACAGAACAAATCTGTCACGGTTTTCATCCTTAGGATTTTTTGCATCAACCCTCATTTCTTTGAAATAAAGGTAAGCAAAAACGTCTGCTGATGAAAGGCTGCCGCCCGGATGACCTGCTTTTGCGCCGTAGGTGCTTTCAATAATTCCCATTCTGATTTTTGCAGCATAGGAGGAAAGCATTTTTTTTGTTTCCATTTCCATAGTATATTCTCCTATATATAAATATTAATCAACCTGCGTATAGAAAGTGTCAAGAACAGTTTCAAGAGTCAGCTCCTCATCAGGATAAAACTCGGCATAAACATAATCTGCATAATCTGTTCTTTCGCTTTCCTTCATTTCACCCTGCAGTGTTTCGGTTTCAAAATCCCTGATTCCCTTTGAAACAAGCAGTGATGCAAGGTATGTCACATTTGATAAATCCATATTGGTTGTGCTGTAATCAGCAGCAGTATTATAAAGTCTGCTTACTGTGCTGAAATCATTGAGTACCGCAGGCAGAAGCTGGTTTGCAAATGCCTTAATGTACTGTGTCTGACGTGCTGTTCGGTTAAGTGACGCATCAATAGTCTGCATATCTCGCTGTCTGACATAGCTTTCAGTCAGATCACCTGTAAGGTGAACCTTGTCACCTACTTTAATACCGAGATTTTCAAAGTTATAAAGCGACTCAACAGTAACACCGCCGATAGCATCGTTAATCGGTGCTATGCCGTCAAGGTCAAGCACAAAATACTTGTTAATCGGCACATTATAAAGAATTCGTGAAATAGATGTTGTAACATTGTTGGCAGATGATGCCTTGCCGTCACCATAGGCAAAGCTTAAGCAAAGCTGCAATGTTTCATTTCTGAGGAAAATATTATTTTCACTGTACAAATCTACATCAACCATTGTGTCACGTGGGATGGATATTGCTTTGGCTCTGCCTGTTTTTGTATCAACCGTTAACACGATATCAGCATCAGCCTGTCCGGCAGTACCGATAGTATCACCCGCTCCAAGCTCTCTTTTATCAACACCGATAAATGCAATGGCAACAACATCTTTGTTATAAACATATTTGTGCCCCTCGTGCTCGATGACTTCCTCATAATTTGTTTGGGTGGTAACATTTGTAAAGCTGTTTTTACCCTTTTGCTCAAGATAAAAGAATGTGCCCACAATAGCTATAACGGCCGCAAGCAGCAGCACTAAAAATACAACAGCAATTTTTGCTGCAGCCGGCAGTTTTTTCTTCTTTTTCTTATGGCGTGAATGCGTATGATGATGGTGGCTGTGACTTTCCGAGGTGTGATGATGGTGGTGACTGTGATGATGACTGCTTGAATGATGATGCTCACCTTCCTGCAAAGTAAGCATTATATTTTCACTGCCGTCGCTTGTATCTTTGTCAGCACGCATAAAGTCATCTGTATCGTTTAAAATATCAAGCTCTAAATCGTCATTTAAATTTGGATCAATAGGTTTGTTCATCTTTTACTAATACTCCACATACAAGGTACCTGCTGCTTTTCTGATTTGTTATACAGGTTGAAAGCACAACGATTTTACTGTCTTCGTCAAGCTCTTTATCAAGCTGTGTTCTGACATTTTTTAAAGCAGAGGACGGATTTGATAGGTATTGTTCAAATTCCAAAAACTGAACGGTATCTGCAAAGTTAAAGGAATTCATAATATGTCGGTCATCATATTTAAAGGCTGATATCACCTGATAAGTCAGCTTCTTTTCAGGGGTATAAATATAGAAATAGGGGTGATTGTTGAAAAAATCCTCTTTTTCAAATCTGTGCAGGGTGGTGAAAAACGTATCACCGTAACCATTATGACCATAAATAACGGTTACCCTGTCGTTAAAGGTTTTGGTATTAACTGATTCTGTATAAACCGCACCGCTTGCTGACCAGCTTTTATCCTCAGCAGTATGTCTGAGATAAAACTCATCATCTGTTGCACTTTGCACAATAGGATAGTCGACATTTGTATCTTCAATTTTGATATATGCGTAAATTTCGCTGTTTGCTGCCTGAAGTGAAGCAAAATCAATTGGATTTTCAACCTTTTGCTGAACCTCGCTCACAGTTGTGGGCACGGTTGTGTCAGTCGGAGTTTCATTTATATGATTGTTATAAATCTGAATGCCGAAATAAACACCGCAGAAAATCAAAACAAATACAATTAAAAATATAATAATAAGCTTTGCATTTTTCTTTTTCTTATCTTCATTATAATACTTATCATAATATTCCTGATATGCTTCGTCATTAGCATTTTCATTTTTATTCATATTTTCATCCGATTTCATAAAATCACCCGATACACTAAAAAGACCTGTTTACCATAATGGCAAACAGGCTTTATTTTAATTATTGATTATTCAGCATCTCTTTTTTTAGTAGCTGAAAGAACTGCAATACCTGCACCTGCAACAGCAATGCTACCGGCAATTACTGTTGTAGCAATACCGGTTCCCGGTGATTTTGAAGAATCATTCTTCTTTGTCGGACCGGATGTAGTTGTTGTGTCAAACTTAACCTTAACATCTACAATTACTTTACCGTTGTCAAAATCCTTTATAGCATCAGCATTCATTAATGTGATGGTGTAAGTGCCGTCAGGATTTTCAACTGCTGTAAAGTCAGTGCCCTCAACATAACCGAGTTTTGCAAGGTTGTTTGTCCAGCCCACAACAGTGCCTTCACCTGTGTATTCAAAAGTAATTTTGTTTGAATTATTTTTGTCAGGTGTATAGGTAACATCAATGGTATTTATAGCACCATTAACTGTTGTTGTTGGACCCTTCTTTGTAGCTGTTGTAGCTGTCGGACTTGGAGCTGCCATTGCCGGAATAACTGATACTGCAAAAACAGAAACAGCCATTACTGCAGCAAGCATTACTGATAAAAACTTTTTCATAAATAACACCTCAAAATATAATTTTAGTATTTAACATTTAAGACAGCTAAATTATATCACTTATACCCGAGTTTGTAAAGTCCTTTTTAACGATATTTTCAATAAAATTTTGACATACTACAAGTTGTGGTCAGGAAAAAAAGCATACCACAATATACGAATTATCCGTATAATAATTCACTCTGTCAGCTTAATTTTGCCTTACCTGTACACAGCTCATAATACCTGCCTTTTAATTCCAGCAAGTCGCTATGACTGCCGCGTTCAATTATTTCGCCGTTTTCAAGCACCATAATTGCATTGGAATTTCTGACTGTTGAAAGTCTGTGAGCGATTACAAAAACCGTTCTGCCAATCATCAATCGGTCCATACCATGCTCAATATGCATCTCTGTTCTTGTATCAATTGAGCTCGTTGCCTCATCAAGAATCATGACCGGCGGGTCTGCAACTGCGGCTCTGGCAATTGCGAGGAGCTGGCGCTGACCCTGGGAAAGGTTGCCGCCGTCGCCTGTTATAACAGTGTTGTAGCCATCAGGCAGACGTCTGATAAAAGAATGTGCGGATGCAAGCTTTGCAGCATCAATACATTCCTCATCAGTGGCATCAAGCCTTCCGTAGCGTATATTATCCATAATTGTGCCCGTAAACATATGCGTATCCTGCAGAACGATTGCAAGACTTCTTCTTAAATCATCCTTTTTTATGCGTTTGATATCAATACCATCATATGTGATTGTTCCATCCTGGATATCATAAAAACGATTAATCAGGTTTGTTATTGTAGTTTTGCCTGCTCCCGTTGAGCCGACAAATGCAATTTTCTGACCCGGATTTGCGTACAGATTAATATCTTTAAGCACCTGCTTTTCGGGAACATAGCCAAAATCAACATTCTCAAAAACCACCTTACCCTCGACAGGTATTTTTTTATTTTCATCAAGCCAGAACCACTTTTTGCCGTCGGAATTTTTTTCTGCAGAAAGTGTTACTGTACCATCGTCAGTTTCTCTGTCAATATCCATTATTTTGAATACCCTTTCAGCACCTGCAAGGGCAGAAAATACGGTATTCATCTGGTTTGCAATCTGATTAATCGGCTGGGTGAATTGTTTTGAATAGCTGAGAAAGGTGAAAAACGTACCGATACTGAGTCTGCCTGTCAATGCTAAAACACCGCCTACAAGTGCAACCGATGCATAGCTTGCATTGTTTATGCCTGTGGAGCATGGACCCATAATTCCTGAAAAAAAGTTTGCATTTGTAGCAGCTTTCCGGAACTCCTCATTGGTCTTGCCAAATTCCATATTTGACTGTTCTTCGTGATTGAATACCTTAATAACCTTAAGTCCCTCAATATTTTCTTCAATATTACCATTCATAACTCCCAGATTTTCCTGCTGAAGTCTGAAATATTTTCTTGACTGCTTTCCTATTTTAGTAACTGCCAAAAGCATAATCAAAAGGAATATCAATGCAATTGCAAACATTGCAGGACTGAGTTTAATCATAACTGCCACGATACCGACAAAGGTGAAGGCAGAGCTGACAAGCTGTACCATTGACTGCTCAAGCATCATCTGAATATTATCAACATCATTTGTAAAGCTGCTCATTATTTCACCATGCGTACGTGAATCAAAATAGCTGAGCGGCAAGGTCTGCATATGATTGAACAAATCTTTTCTTATAAGATTTGTTGTTGAATATGCAATTTTAACCATAATTTTACTTTGCACAAAAGAAAATATTGCTGCACCTATATACAGTGCGGAAAGCTGTGCAAGATTTGTAATCAGAATACGCTTCCCTTCCGTGTCAAAGCTTGCATTTTTAATAGACTCTGCAACACCGTCCAGTATTGGCTTAAGACAGTATGAAGCACCAATAGAGCAGACGGTGCTCAGAACAAGCATAATAAATACAACAAACAGAAACATTTTGCTTTTGCCCATATACTGCAGTATTCTTCCAAAGGTTTTTTTGGCATTTTTCGGTTTTTTAAAATCAGTATTCCCGTGCGGTCCCATTGGCGGCATTATTCAAGCACCCCCTTTTGCTGTGTTGTATAAATTTCCTGATAGATTTCACTGCTCTCCAGCAGCTCATCATGTGTACCGATTGCTTTTACTTCACCGTCATCAACAACAAGAATTTTATCTGCATTCATTACAGAGGAAATACGCTGAGCAATAATGAATACCGTTGTACCTGCATGCTCCGTATAAAAGCTTTCTCTGATTTTTGCTTCAGTTGCTGTATCAACAGCACTTGTAGAGTCATCAAGAATAAGAATTTTAGGATTTTTAATCATTGCCCTTGCAATACAAAGCCTTTGCTTCTGACCTCCCGACAGATTCAAGCCTCCCTGTGCAAGATTGGTATCGTATCCGTCAGGCTGAGCTATAATAAAGTCGTGTGCCTGTGCAGCCTTACATGCTGCAATGACTTCCTCATCTGTTGCATTTTTATTACCCCAGCGGATATTATCTTTGATTGTTCCCGTGAACAATACATTTTTCTGCAGAACAACACCGATCATATCACGAAGCGCTGTTAAATCATAGTTTTTAACATCTACACCATCAATTAAAACCTGACCTTCCGTTGCATCATAAAGTCTGGGTATAAGATTTACCATACTTGATTTACCGCAGCCCGTTCCGCCAACAATACCGACGATTTCACCTGCGTTCACCTTGAAATTGATGTTGTCAAGTATGTTGTCACCGGACGAATCAGTTGAATATTTGAAGGATACATTTTTAAATTCAACATCACCCCTCAGAGAAGATGCATCAGGAATATAAGCATTTTCAGGGTTGGTAATATCAATGTCAGTATCTAACACCTCAACCACACGGTCACCGCATGCCTTACCTCTTGCAAGCATTAAAAGCATCATTGAAACCATCATAAGATTCATTAAAATCTGTGCAATATATGATGCAAATACCGATACCTGTTCAACCTGCATAATGCCGTTAACGGCATCAAGACTTCCTTTATAGTATACAAAAACAATTACTGCATTGAACAGAAGCATCATAACAGGCATAACAATTACAATCAGTCCCGACGCCTTTGCGCCCTGATTTGCAAGCTCGTCGGATACCTTATGGAATTTCTTTTTTTCATACTTCTCACGAACAAAGGCTTTAACAACTCTTATTCCAATCAGGTTTTCCTGCACAACACGGTTAACACTGTCAACACGCTTTTGCATTTTCTGGAACATGGGGAAACCAAATTTCAAAACAACCGCTATAATAACTGCAAAAATAGGCAGTAATATCAAAAGCGTAGCAGACATTTTAAGGTTTATTCTTGCAGCAAATACTGCCGACACAATCAGCAGAGCAGGCACCCTTACAAGAATACGAAGCGACATCATAACAACATTCTGGAGAGTTGTTACATCATTTGTCATTCTCGTTGTCAATGATGCTGTAGAAAATTCGTCAATATTCTTAAATGAAAATCTGCTGATTTTTTTGAACATATCCGATCTTAGTCTGTATGCAAACTTCTGGCTGGCTATTGCTGAGGTTTTCATTGTTGCCAGACCTCCGCAAAGTCCGATGACTGCAAGCAGCAGCATAAATATTCCATATTGAAACACCTTAGCCTTCGTTGCACTTATATCGACCGCATTGTCAACCATATGATAAATATTGCTGGCAAGGGAAGGCAGGGCCAGCTCACAAATTGCCTCAATTATCATTCCTGAGGCGCTTATGATTGCAAGTCCCCACAAGCCCTTCATATATTGGGCAAGTTTTTTTATCATTAATCCTCACTCCTTTCAAGGATATTACATATTGATTTGTCAAGCATATCGCTGAGCATTTCCATTTCACTGGGTGTGAAGCTTCGGCTCAGCTCCTTTTCAAGCTCATCCATTCTTTTCCTGATATTATCAGGTGCTCTTTTCGCCTTTTCTGTTGGATAAAGACGTGTAATACGGGCATCATTTTCATCCTGCCTTTTCACAATAAAGCCCGCTTTTTCCATTCTCTTAACAGATACACTGGCAGTTGCAGCGGAAACCTCAAGCTTTTCGGCAAGCTTGCTTAATGTGATTCCTTCGTTTTCCACCAGCAGAAAAATGATATCCTGCTGACCGGAAAACAGCCCCTGCTCAGCCGCTGCTTCATTGAATTTCTGACGCATAAGCCTTGACAGGCACATTATCCGCGGCCCGATCATTCCCCTTGGCGGCGGTACATTGTGCTTTTTAAATCCCATAAATTCAATCCTCTGCGGTTAATTTAGCCGACTAACTTTAGTCGGCTAAGGTATTATAGCATTTAATCATAAAATGTCAAGATAAAGGTTGTAAACTATTTGTGAATGTGTTAAAATATTCAAATGCCAAACAGGCTTTTAATACATTAATAGGTATATGACTATGAATTTATATGATATTAACACTGTAAAAAGAATATTAATGAAGCACGGCTTTACCTTTTCAAAGGCACTGGGTCAGAACTTCTTAATCAATCCTGACGTTTGCCCCGCAATGGCAGACAGTTTGTGCTCAGATGGTAAAATCGGAGTTATCGAGATTGGTCCGGGTCTTGGTGTGTTGACAAAGGAGCTTTGCCGTGTTGCCGATAAGGTAATAAGTATTGAGCTTGACAAAAGATTGCTGCCTGTGCTTGGAGAAACTCTGGCTGACTGCAATAATCTTGAAATTATAAATGCCGATGTTATGGAGCTTGATTTAAAACAGCTTATCAGCGATAAATTCAGCGACTGCGACTCAGTTAAAGTATGTGCAAATCTGCCGTATTATATTACATCCCCTATAATTA
>VSOH01000046.1 GCA_009774735.1 Clostridiales bacterium | reverse complement strand
AAATAATTGTTTATTAAGGAATAATTTAGACATTATTAGCTTTTTGTAACAAAATATTATCATAATGATTATATTTATTATCAAATACAAATAAAAAGCACGGACAAAGTCCGTGCTTTAGATACTTATAATTACTGCTCAACAGGATAAACAGAAACCTTTTTTCTGTCCTTGCCCATTCTCTCAAACTTAACAGTACCGTCGATAAGAGCAAAAAGAGTATCGTCCTTACCGATGCCAACATTATTGCCAGGGTGAATATGAGTGCCTCTCTGGCGATAAAGGATATTGCCTGCAAGAACAAACTGTCCGTCAGCTCTCTTAGCGCCAAGACGCTTTGACTCTGAATCACGGCCGTTCTTTGTAGAACCCATACCTTTCTTATGAGCGAAAAGCTGTAAATCTAACTTAAGCATTATTACACCTCCGATAAATCACTTTAATGTTATCAGGATAATCCTTTTCAAGCTCCGTCATATGGAGCTTAAGTCCGTTAAGAATATCCTGTGCAGATGTGGCATCCTGCAAAATCATCAGCTTTAAAAAGCCATCCTCTGCTCTTGCATCAGCATCAAGCCCCAGCACCTCGGTGACAGTGTTGGCTGTCATAAGGCATGCACTTGAAACGAATGCACAGATAATGTCCTCTCCCGCATCAGCAGCCATGGAATGACCCTGTGCCTCAAAGCCGCATAATCCGTTGATACCACGGTAAAATTCAATTTTAATCATTACGCATTGATCTTGGTAATCTCAACCTTAGTGTATGGCTGACGATGACCCTTCTTGCGTTTCTCGTCCTTCTTTGGCTTGTAGGTGAAAACAGTGATTTTCTTGCCCTTGCCGTTCTTAAGAACAGTTGCATCAACAGTTGCATTTGCACAATCCTTAGCAACCTTGATACCATCCTCAGTACCAACTGCAAGAACTGTATCGAAAGTAATCTTCTCTTCAACCTCAGCATTAAGCTTTTCGATGTAGAGAACGTCACCCTCAGCAACCTTATACTGCTTACCACCGGTTACGATAACAGCGTACATAGTTATATCTCCTTACATAAGTCTCGCTACGATGGGTGCATAAATGACTTAAACCCATAATATGCGGCTTAAATAAGATAACATAATAAAATGTCAAAGTCAACATTTTTTTGAAAATATTGCAATATCAAGCAAAGAAAACTATTTATACAGCTTTGGATTATCTGTTCTGCCCAATATATAATCGACAGAAACACCATAAAAATCAGCAAGTTTAATTAAAATATCTAATGGAATATCCCTTGAGCCGGTTTCATATCGGTAATACTGTGGCTGTTTCATACCAAGATAATTTGCGATTTCTTGCTGTGTTTTATCGTTATCCTCACGTAAATCTCTTATTCTTTTATAGAAAGCCACAATATCACCTCCGTATTATAACCAATCGGTTATTGACACCTTAACATAATTATGTTATACTTTTTAAAAAATATAACTATTTGGTTATAATGAAAAAGGAGATTTTTTATGGAACAGGAAACTAAATTCTGCAAGCATTGCGGTGCACAAATTCCTGCTGATGCAGTAATTTGCATCAAGTGTGGTCGTCAGGTTGAAACCGTGGCTCAGGAACAGCCGAAAGTGGTAATCAATAATACGAATGCCAACTCTAATGTCAACACAAATATTGTGGGCGGAGGAAAGCCTAAAAACAAATGGGTAGCATTTTTCCTTTGCTTATTCCTTGGTCCGTTGGGTATTCACAAATTCTACGAAGGAAAAATCGGAATGGGAATACTGTATCTGTTAACAGCCGGCATTTTCAGTATCGGATGGTTAATTGATATTTTTGTAATCCTCTTTAAACCAAATCCATATTATGTATAAGCTTGCATGCTAAGCTGAACATTGCTTATAATATAGTTAAATAATATAAATTATAAAATAAATACTTTACAATTTATATTAACTGTGATATAATCAACTCGCTGTAACGAACTACACGGTTATGGGTACAAGCCTTTTATAAGGAATCACCTATCCCTTTACTGAGTTTTTCGATTTCGGCAAATAAATAAAATGAGGTGAAATTATGACACAGGCTGAAAAGCAGGCTATTATGAAGGAATACGCTACTCATGAGGGTGATACAGGTTCACCGGAGGTACAGGTAGCTGTTCTTACAACAAGAATCAATGAGCTTACCGAGCATCTTAAGGTGCATAAGAAGGACCACCACTCACGTCGCGGTCTTTTAAAGATGGTAGGTCACAGAAGAAACCTTCTTGTATACCTTTATAATAAGGACATCGAAAGATACCGTGCTCTTATCAAGAAGTTAGGTATCCGTGATACTCTTGACAGATAATTTGTCAAATAGGCAAGCACTGTTTTGCGGTGCTTGCCTCGTTTACTTTTTCTAATTAAAGGAGGGGCAGACAATAGTAGTAAATTGAGCATATAACTACCAAACGTGTGTGCTGAATTTATTACTATTGCACCTCCTTGATTAAATAAATTTTGAGAGGTAAAAACTATGTTTTTCAAAAACTTCAAGGTTTGGGAAACCGAGCTTGCCGGAAGAAAGCTGACACTTGAAACCGGTAAAATGGCAGGACTTGCTAATGCATCAATCCTTGCACGTTACGGCGAAACTGAAGTTCTCTGTAATGTTACAGCTTCAGCTAAGCCAAGAGAGGGTGTTGATTTCTTCCCTCTTTCAGTAGACTATGAGGAGAAAATGTATTCTGTCGGCAGAATCCCGGGCTCATTCCTCCGCCGTGAGGGCAGAGCAAGCGAAAAGGCAATACTCACATCTCGCTGTATTGACCGCCCTATCAGACCGCTTTTCCCTAAGGATTTAAGAAATGACTGTTCAGTCGTTGCAACAGTAATGTCTGTTGACCCTGACTGCTCACCTGAAATCACAGCAGCTATCGGTGTATCGGCAGCCATTGCAATTTCAGACATTCCTTGGGATGGTCCTATCTCATCTGTTAATGTTGGTCTTGTTGACGGCGAAATCGTTATCAATCCAACACTTGAGCAGAGAGAAAAAACCGAACTCACACTTACAGTTGCATCAACTGCTGACCTCGTTGCTATGATTGAGGCAGGCGGTAATGAAATTGATGATGATACAATGTTCAATGCCATTATGGCAGGTCATGAGGAAAACAAGAAGATTGTTAACTTCATTCAGGGTATTGTTGATGAAATCGGCAAGCCTAAGTTTGCTTATGAATCAAGTGATCCCGATCCTGAAATTATGGCTGAGATTGAAGCATTCTGCATTGAGGATGTTAAGAAGGCTCTTGACACAGACGACAAGCTTGTTCGTGACGAGGCTCTCCTTCCTATCTATGAGGCTGTTCACGAGAAATTTGACGAGCGTTTTGAAGGCTGCGAGGCTAAGCTTGATGAGATTATGTACCTTGTTCAGAAGCACGTTGTTCGTGCATGGCTCAAGGATGAGCATAAGAGAGTTGACGGCAGAGGTATTGACGAAATCCGTCCTCTTAATGCTGAAGTTGATTTGCTTGCAAGAGTTCACGGCTCAGGTCTTTTCACCAGAGGTCAGACTCAGGTACTTTCAGTTACAACACTTGGTCCTATGAACGACGCACAGCTTCTTGACGGACTTGATGAGCAGACTGAAAAAAGATATATTCACCACTACAACTTCCCGTCATATTCTGTTGGCGAAACAAAGCCATCAAGAGGTCCGGGCAGACGTGAAATCGGTCACGGTGCACTTGCTGAAAAGGCACTTGTTCCTGTTCTTCCAAGCGTTGACGAGTTCCCATATGCAATCAGAGTTGTATCTGAGGTTCTTTCCTCAAACGGCTCAACATCACAGGGCTCAATCTGCGGCTCAACACTTTCACTTATGGCTGCAGGTGTTCCGATTAAAGCTCCTGTTGCAGGCATCAGCTGTGGTCTTATCACAGGTGACGAGGGTGTTTACGGCGACTTTATGACAATGGTTGATATCCAGGGTCTTGAGGATTTCTACGGTGATATGGACTTTAAGGTAGCAGGTACAAAGAAGGGTATTACTGCTATCCAGATGGATCTTAAGGTACACGGCTTAACGCCTGAAATTATTAAAGAGGCTTTTGCTAAAACGCACGCAGCAAGAGATTATATCCTTGACGAGGTTATGCTCCCTGTTATCAGTGAGCCAAGAAAAGAGCTTTCTAAGTTTGCTCCTAAGATGTACACACTTACAATCAATCCTGAAAAGATTGGTGACGTTATCGGTAAGGGCGGCAAGGTTATCCAGGAAATTCAGGCTGATTATGATGTTAAGATTAACATTGAAGAGGACGGCAGAGTATTCATCAGCGGTGTAGATGCTGACAAGTGCGAGGGCGCCGTTAACATTGTTAAGCTTATCGCTACAGATCCTGAGGTTGGTTCATTCTATAACGGTATCGTTACAAGAATTATGAACTTTGGTGCTTTTGTTGAGATTGCTCCGGGCAAAGAAGGACTTGTTCATATTTCAAGACTTGATGTTAAGAGAACTGAGCAGGTTGAGGATGTAGTTAATGTTGGTGATTCAATCATCGTTAAGTGCATTGAAATTGATGATCAGGGCAGAATTAATCTTTCAAGAAGAGATGCACTCATCGAGCTTGAGGGTATGACACCTGAAAACGAGATTGACGAAACGCCAAGAAAGCCAAGAAGAAACTTCAACAGAAGATAATAAGACAAAATTGAAGGACCGATATAATCGGTCCTTTTTTACTGCCTGCTTTACAAGCCAAACCTTTCCTGAATGATTTTTGCCGTATCTGCTGCTGAAAGATTTGTATTATCAATTTTTATATAATTTTCATATGGTATTTCACCGTCATAGCTTTCAAGACGATTTTCCAAATCAGACTCAATAATCATTTCATTTGACCATTCCAGATTTCTTTTAGACGGCTTATGCTTAAGCCTGTTTTCGGTAGCATTTCTCCGAAGTCTGATTTCCTGCGGTGCAACAAGCTCAACATAATAAATATCTGCTTCGTCAAAAATTTCACGCAAATGTTCCATATAATCCCAATCACTCTGCTGGTCAAACGCCCATATATAGGTAAATATCAAGCCATATTTATCTGTTTTTGCAAACTCTGTGAATACAAGCTCTCTGAATTTTCTGACAATATCCGTATTATATTCACCGAAAATTTCCAAAATCGGCTCAATGGACATATGATTGTGAAACAATCTCAAACCTGTAATATTTGCAAGCTCCTGCCCAACAGTCATCTTACCAACAGCCCCATTGCCTATAATCACTACTAATTTCATACTTCTCATCCTTTCTTATTCATTTCTAAGTGTATGTGTGTACTATCCTTGTGATAAACTTTAAAGCCAAGTCTTTTATATAGATTTTGTGCTGGATTATCCTTATAGGTTTTTATAATAATTTTCTTATTATCTTTCTTGGCAAGCTTTATGTAATCTTTTATCACAGCACTGCCGATACCTTTGTTCTGATAATCAGGATGTATCATCGTCAAACCCACACGATAGAAACCATCTTCTTCTGAAAAAGTGGTAACACCTACTGCAATATTATCGACAGAAATTATTTTCACATCATTACTCCTTTAACAGCTTATAAAACCTGCCGTATTCATCCTCATCCTCTTTTATTAAAGTGGTAAAACCTTTCTTTTTATATAAATGTATTGCACTATAATTGTCAATATCAACGCCAAGTGCCATTTCCTTATAGCCCTTTGCTTTTGCCTGTTCAATAAGATAATCAAGGATTATTCCGCCTATTCCTTGATTTCGGTATTCCTTTTTTACTATCATTCGTGAAACATAAATTCGCTGATTTGGTATAAAATAATCAGGATCATCAACATTGATTACCAAATCCCCCTCACCGACAAATTCATTATTCATTTTATAAATATAAACAAATCTGTCACCGGCAATAATCTGCTTTTTAAATTTTTCTGTAAACGGGCATTTTTTCATATCCCATATGTCATTGCATTTTGAAAATTCATCAATTGTAATCGGTGCAAGCTCATAATCTAACATCTCAATACCTCACATAAATAAAAAATACCACTGACGCGAACATCAGTGGTTAAAAACAATTATATAATATAATCCAACACTACCATAGATGAACGCAACAAATTAGCTCCATACGATTATCTCGCATAGAGTAATTCGCTCTATTCATCTGACAGTTATAAATAGTCATAGCAGTTTACCTCGTTGTCAACACTATAACACTAAAGGAATGATTTGTCAAATATTATTTATATCGGCAGGAGCGAACCCCTGCCCTACGCAATAAATAACAATATCAAAATTAAAAAGGACTCGGTATAAACCAAGTCCTTAATATATTTTGTTAAGCTATTATCTTAAACAAGCTCAATGATGCACATCTCTGCTGCGTCACCACGACGAGGGCCTGTTTTGATAATACGGCAGTAACCACCGTTTCTATCTGCATATTTAGGAGCAACCTCATCAAAAAGCTTCTTAACAACATCTTCTTTGGTTACATAAGAAAGTGCCTGTCTTCTTGAATGAAGTGTATCGTTCTTGCCGAGAGTAATCATCTTCTCAGCCATTGCACGAACTTCCTTTGCTCTTGTAACGGTTGTTTCAATCTTGCCGTTTTCTAAAAGATAAGTAACCATACCTCTGAGCATAGCCCTTCTGTGATCAGTTGGACGGCCCAGCTTTCTGCTACCTGGCATTGAAATTCCCTCCTTTAGTCCTCTTCCTGACTAAGTCCGAAACCTAATGAGCCGAGCTTTGCAACAACCTCGTCAAGGGACTTGCGTCCGAGATTTCTGACTTTCATCATATCTTCTTCTGATTTACCGATTAAATCTTCTACTGTATTAATGCCTGCTCTCTTCAAGCAGTTGAAGGAACGAACTGAAAGGTCAAGCTCTTCAATAGTCATTTCAAGAACCTTTTCCTTGCTGTCGTCATCCTTCTCAACCATAATGTCTTGATTTCCAATTTCCTCAGAAAGGTCAACAAAGAGCATTAAGTGGTCATTGAGAATCTTAGCAGCCAGTGAAGCTGCTTCATCAGCCGGAATAGTACCGTCTGTTTCAATATCGAGAATAAGCTTGTCAAGATCGGTCTGCTGACCAACACGGGTGTTTTCAACAGTGTAGTTAACCTTGAGAACCGGTGTGTAGATAGAGTCAATAGCGATGGTACCGATTGGTAAATCCATAAGCTGCTTGTTTCTATCACAAGGAACATAGCCTCTGCCATTGTCAGCGGTAAGCTCCATTGTAACACTGGCACCTGCATCAAGATAAGCGATGTGGAGTTCAGGGTTAAGAATTTCAACATCTGCATCGTGCTTAATATCACCTGCGGTGATTTCACCCTCTCCATTAGCCTCAATATATAAGGTTTTTGGATTTTCGTCGTGAATTTTAAGAATTACATTCTTAAGATTAAGAACGATTTCAGTAACATCCTCTTTAACATGAGGAATGGTTGAAAACTCGTGTAAAACACCATCAATCTTAACGGAAGTAAGCGCATAGCCCGGTAATGATGAAAGAAGAACTCTTCTCATACCATTACCAAGTGTTGTGCCGAAACCTCTTTCGAGCGGCTCAACAATGAATCTGCCTGTGCTTCTGCTTCCAACAGTAGATACATCTACAATCTCGATTTTAGGCTTATCAATTTCTATCATTTAAAAGCCTCCTAAAATTTGTATTTTGTTTTCACTAAATATTAGCGGATGCTATTATTTAGAGTAGAACTCAACGATTAAATGCTCTTCAACAGGAGTTGCAATCTCTTCTCTTTCAGGGAGCTTAACAACCTTTGCTTCCATAGCATCCTTGTTTACATCAACCCACTGAGGAATGTTGCGAGTTGCATTTGACTCTACGAGAGTCTTGAACTCATCAGTTGACTTGCTTGTTTCTTTAACAGCAATAACGTCACCTGCTTTAAGGAGATATGAAGGAATATCAACCTTTGTTCCGTTAACAGTGAAATGAGCATGGTTAACAAGCTGACGAGCCTGAGCTCTTGAGCTTGCAAAGCCAGCAGTGTAAACAACATTATCTAAACGGCTTTCACAAATCTGGAGAAGGTTTGAACCTGTAACGCCAGCCTTACGCTCAGCCATTAAGAAATATTTGTGGAATTGTCCCTCATTGATACCGTAGTAACGACGAGCAGACTGCTTTGCACGAAGCTGAAGACCGTATTCAGAAGTCTTCTTTCTGTTCTGGCCATGCTGACCAGGAGCGTATGAACGACGCTCTATTGCACATTTGCTTGTGTAACATCTGTCACCCTTTAAGAAGAGCTTTTTGCCCTCACGGCGGCAGAGCTTACAAGCAGGTCCTGTATATCTTGCCATATCAAGTAACCTCCAATTATACTATACGCGGCGTCTTTTTGGTGGACGACAGCCATTGTGTGGGATAGGAGTAACATCTTTAATAAGACTTACGTCTAAGCCTGCAGTCTGTAAAGCTCTGATAGCTGATTCACGACCGGCACCAGGTCCTTTTACATAAACCTCAACAGTCTTCATACCACAATCAACAGCGGTCTTTGCAGCAGTTTCAGCAGCAGTAGCAGCTGCAAAAGGTGTAGACTTTCTTGAGCCTCTGAAGCCCATCTCACCTGCAGATGCCCAAGACACTGCATTACCGTTTACATCGGTAATTGTAACGATTGTATTGTTGAAGGTTGATTGGATATGGGCAGCACCACGCTCAATATTTTTCTTCTCACGACGCTTACGTGAGCCAGTGGTCTTTTTAGTAGCCATACTTGTATCCTCCTACTTATTTCTTCTTATTTGCTATAGTCTTCTTAGGACCCTTGCGTGTACGAGCATTGTTCTTAGAAGTCTGACCTCTTACAGGCAGACCCTTTCTGTGTCTTACACCGCGATAGCAACCAATTTCGATAAGTCTTTTAATGTCAAAAGCTGTATCTCTGCGAAGGTCACCTTCAACTGTAAGGTTGTTGGTGATGTAATCGCTGAGCTTTTTAACATCTTCTTCTGTTAAATCTCTGCAACGAGTATCAGCATCGATACCTGTTTCAGCAATTATTTTCTTTGAAGTAGTAAGACCGATACCATAAATATAGGTAAGGCCGATTTCTACTCTCTTGTCATTAGGTAAGTCAACACCTGAAATACGTGCCATTTTACAGTTTACCTCCGATTATTAGTTCAGGATTAGCCCTGACGCTGTTTGTGCTTTGGATTTTCACAGATAACCATTACTTTTCCATTGCGCTTAATTACTTTGCACTTTTCGCAAATTTTCTTTACAGAAGGTCTAACTTTCATTTTGAATATCCTCCTAAATATTTACTTTGAGCGCCAAATAATACGACCCTTTGTAAGGTCATATGGTGACATCTCAATTGTTACCTTGTCACCGGGAAGAATGCGAATGTTGTTCATACGCAGTTTTCCGCTGATGTGGGCAATAATAATGTGGTCATTTTGAAGAGTTACCTTGAAAGTAGTGTTTGGTAAAACCTCAACCACTGTACCCTCAACTTCTATCATATCTGACTTTGACATCTTATACCTCGCTAATAATTCATTACGATTGATGTTATTAATTTAACTGGAATCACATTACGGCGTAATCGCCAGCAATTGATTTTAAACTTTCGTTAAAATAACCGGTCCGTTAGATGTGATTGCAATTGTATGCTCAAAATGAGCAGCCAGCTTGCCGTCAGCAGTTTTAACTGTCCAGCCGTCTGAAAGTTGTTTAACCTTATAGGTTCCCAGAGGGGGGGGGGGGGTGGGGTGGGGGTTAGGTAATGATAAGGTGGGTATGGCGAGGC
>VSOH01000045.1 GCA_009774735.1 Clostridiales bacterium | reverse complement strand
AGAATATTAAGCCTAATACAATCAGACTTTCAATCGGTACTGAACATATTGATGATATAATTGAAGACTTAGATCGTGCATTTAAGTCAATCGGATGAGGAGGAAATACTATGTCAGTTTATAAATCCGCACTTGAGCTTGTGGGCAACACACCGCTTGTTGAAGCAAACAATTTTGTGAAGGAAAATGATTTAAAAGCCAAGGTGCTTGTTAAGCTTGAATATTTTAATCCTGCAGGTTCTGTTAAGGACAGAATTGCTAAAGCTATTATTGAAGATGCAGAGAACAGAGGCGCTCTGAAAGAGGGCTCAGTAATAATAGAGCCGACAAGTGGTAACACGGGTATTGGGCTTGCATCAATTGCAGCAGTTAAGGGCTACAGAATTATTATTACGATGCCTGAAACAATGAGTGTTGAGCGTCGTAATTTAATGAAGGCTTATGGTGCTGAACTTGTGCTTACTGACGGCGCTAAGGGAATGAAGGGTGCAATTGCTAAAGCTGAGGAGCTTGCGAAGGAAATACCGAATTCATTCATTGCAGGTCAGTTTGTTAATCCTGTAAATCCTGCAACACACAAAGCGACAACAGGTCCTGAAATATGGAAGGATACCGAAGGTAAGGTTGATATTTTTGTAGCCGGTGTAGGTACAGGCGGAACAGTTTCAGGTACAGGTGCTTACCTTAAGGAGCAGAATCCGAATGTAAAAATTGTAGCAGTTGAACCTGCAACATCACCCGTACTCTCGAAGGGGGAGGCAGGTCCTCACAAAATTCAGGGTATCGGTGCAGGCTTTGTACCTCAAACTCTCGATACATCAATCTATGATGAAATTATTACTGTTGAAAATGATGATGCTTTTTCAGCAGGCAGAGCATTTGCTAAGCAGGAGGGTGTTCTGGTGGGTATCTCAAGCGGTGCAGCCCTGCATGCTGCTAAGGAGCTTGCTGCCAGACCTGAAAATGAAGGCAAAACAATTGTTGCACTTTTGCCGGATACGGGTGACAGATATTTGTCAACACCACTATTTTCAGAATAATCATTATATGGTCTATGGGAGGGCTTATTGTCCTCCTATTTTTTTATTATTAAATATACAAAACCTATTGACAAAGTAGGGAATTAGTGGTATATTCCTACTCGAAAGGTAGGCTATAACTATGAGCGATTTTAAAATATATGCAGATAATGCAGCAACAACAAAATTAAGTCAGACTGCACTTGATGCGATGATGCCATTTTTAACGGAAATATACGGCAATCCGTCGTCACTCCATACAGATGGTCAGATTGCAAAAATGCATCTCGAAAACGCAAGGGAAGATATTGCAAAATTAATAGGAGCATCACCTAAAGAAATTTATTTTACCTCAGGCGGAAGTGAAGCTGATAACCAGGCTATAAGAACCGCTGCTTATAACGGGAAGAAAAAAGGTAAAAACCATATTATATCTTCAAAATTTGAGCACCACGCAGTTTTGCATACTTTGAACGCACTTGAAAAAGAGGGCTTTGAGGTTACACTGCTTGATATTCATCCAAATGGTATTGTTAAGGCAGAAGATATTACAAATGCAATCAAGGACAATACCTGCCTTGCAACAATTATGTCAGCTAATAACGAGATAGGTACGATTCAGCCGGTAGCTGAAATAGGAAAAATCTGCCGGGAAAAAGGTGTTATATTTCATACTGATGCAGTTCAGGCAGTAGGTCATATTCCTGTTCATGTGGAAGAAATGAATGTTGATATGCTTTCAGTGTCGGCACATAAGTTCCATGGTCCGAAGGGTATTGGCTTTCTTTATGTAAAAAAAGGCATACCTGTTCACAGCTTAATTGAGGGTGGCGCTCAGGAACGAGGAAAAAGAGCAGGTACCGAAAATCTTGCAGCAATAGTCGGTATGACTGCTGCACTTAAAGAGTCCGTTGAAAGGCTCAATGACAATGCAGATAAGGTTACTGCACTAAGGAACAGACTCGCAGAAGGGCTGAAAACAATTGAAAGAAGCAGAATTAATGGTGATTTGACTGCTCATCTGCCCGGTACGCTTAATATGTGCTTTGAAGGGATTGAGGGTGAAAGCTTATTGCTTTTGCTTGATATGAAAGGAATCAGAGCGTCAAGCGGTTCTGCCTGTACAAGCGGCAGCCTTGAGCCTTCACATGTGCTTCTTGCAATCGGTGTTCCCGTAGAGGTTGCCCATGGCTCACTAAGACTGTCTATTAATGAAAATAACACTGAAGATGAAATGGAATATATGATAAAGACAATCACTGAGGTTGTAGAATATCTTCGTTCCATATCACCTGTGTGGGAAAAAATTGTAAGCGAAAACAAGTAATTAATAATATTCGGGAGAAAAAATATGGCACTTTATTCAGAAAAAGTAATGGACCACTTTACAAATCCAAGAAATGTTGGTAAAATTGAAAATGCAGACGGTATTGGTGAAGTCGGCAATGCAAAATGCGGCGATATTATGAAAATATATATCAAAGTGTCCGATGACGGAATAATTGATGATGTAAAGTTCAACACCTTTGGCTGTGCATCTGCAATCGCATCAAGCTCAATGGCTACCGAAATGATTAAGGGTCAGCCGATTGATAAAGCTTTAACGCTTACGAATAAGGCTGTTGTTGAAGCTCTTGATGGTTTGCCTCCGGTTAAAATTCATTGTTCCGTTCTTGCAGAAGAGGCTGTCAAAATGGCAGTCAAAAATTATTACGATAAGAAGGGCATATCCTATGACCCGTCGCTGTTTTGTGCCGGTCATTGTGATTGCTGCGGAGAGCATTAATGAGTATTAAAGATATTCAAAATCAGATTTTGGAATTAAAAAAAGAAAAAGATATTTGTATTTTAGCACATTGTTATCAGTCCCCTGAAATATTAGAGGTTGCCGATTTCACAGGTGACAGCTTTGCACTTTCTGTAAAGGCTTCACAGGTGCAGAATAAAATTGTTATTATGTGCGGTGTTCGCTTTATGGCTGAAACCGTTAAAATCCTTTCGCCTGACAAAAAGGTTATTTTAGCAAATCCTACTGCAGGCTGTCCTATGGCTGAAATGATGGACAAGGAGGCTATTGCTCAGGTTAAAGAGCAATATCCCGATTACACGGTTGTGGCTTATATCAATACTACAAGTGAGCTGAAAACAATTTGTGATGTGTGTGTTACATCATCGTCAGCGCTTGAAATCTGCAAGAAGATTGATAACGATAACATTCTGTTTATTCCTGATTGTAATTTAGGCGACTGGATTTCAAAACAGCTCCCTAAAAAGAATTTCAAGCTTCTTAACGGCGGCTGTCCTACTCACGCAAAAATGACTGCTAAAGATGTTGAAAAGGCGAAGGCACTTTATCCGAATGCTGAATTTTTGGTTCATCCCGAATGCACACCTGAAGTTGTGGCACTTGCTGACTATGTCGGTTCAACAACAGGGATTATGGATTATGCTAAAAAAAGCAGTGCAACGGAATTTATTATAGGAACAGAAAACAGTATTGTTACACACCTTCAGCTTGAGTGTGCGGATAAAAAGTTCTATCCGCTTTCAAAGGACTGTATTTGCAATAATATGAAGGCAACAACGCTTGTTGATGTGCTTAATTGCTGTAAGGGAACCTTTGGCGAGGAAATTGAGCTTGATGATGAAACCTATAAGGGCGCGAAAAAATGTATTGATGAAATGATAAGGCTTGGTTAATTTATGAGTAAAAAAGCAATTATCGCAATGAGCGGTGGCATTGATTCCAGCGTTGCTGCTTTTTTGATGAAAGAAAAAGGCTTTGATTGTATCGGTGCTACAATGAAGCTTTATGACAATGATGATATTATGATAAGCAGAGAGAAAACCTGCTGTTCACTTGATGACATTGAGGATGCACGTTCAGTGGCCAACAGGCTTTCAATGCCTTATTATGTTTTCAATTTTAAGGACGAGTTTAAGGAAAAGGTTATTGATAAGTTCATTGCCACCTATGAAAACGGCGGCACACCTAACCCTTGTATTGACTGTAACCGATATTTAAAGTTCAGAAGACTTTTTCAGAAAATGAAGGAGCTTGGCTTTGACTATGTTGTAACAGGTCATTATGCTAAGGTTGAAGAAAAAGATGGCTGGTTCTATTTGAAAAAAGGCGAGGATGCTTCAAAGGATCAGAGTTATGTTCTTTATTCACTGAAACAGGAGCAGCTTTCTCATATTATTTTTCCGCTTGGTGTATATTCAAAGACCGAAATCAGAAAAATTGCCGAGGAGAATAATTTCCTTAATGCACGAAAAAAAGACAGTCAGGACATCTGCTTTGTGCCTGACGGTGATTATGCAGAGTTCATTGAGCGTTATCTTGGTAAAACATATCCAAAGGGTAATTTTGTTGATGTTAACGGAAATGTTCTCGGTGAGCATCAGGGTATTATAAGATACACCAACGGTCAGCGCAAGGGGCTTGGTGTTGCCTTTGGAAAGCCTATGTATGTGGCTGATAAAAATATTGATGACAATACTGTTACACTTTGTACCAATGATGAATTGTTTTCCAAAGAGCTTACAGCAAATGATTTTAATTGGCTTATACCAAATCCTGCAAAGGAAATAAAATGCTCTGCCCGTGTTCGTTATAATATGAGGGAACAGCCTGCTGCAGCCTATATTCTTGATAATGGTAATGTCAAAGTCGTTTTTGATGAACCGCAAAGAGCAATAACCAAGGGGCAGGCAGTAGTTCTTTATGATGGTGAAACGCTCCTTGGCGGAGGAACAATTATTTGAATTTTTTATTGACATTTTATTTCAGTTATGATACTATGTCAAAAAGAGGTAATTATTATGTTTAATTTAACTGTTAAACTTCATAACGCATTTGCTCCTATGTGGTATGCATGGGCTTATTTGCGTTGTGTTCATAGCAGTTAGTCTTTTGCATTTTTATATCAATTATTAAACTGCTGATGAACACTTGGTTCATCAGCAGTTATTTTTTTATGGGAGGTTATAGTATGGTTAAGCTTAATTCTATCAAGCACAGTGAGCTGAAAAAAGCATATAGAATGCACCGCAAAGGCTTTATGCCTACATTCTTAAAATACTTTGACAGAATAAATCCTATATTTGAAAGCTTTAAAAAGTTTAACAATTTTTATAATCATCCTGATTTATATATGTTCTGGATTATGTTTGACGGAAAAGCAGTCGGCGAAATCTGGATTACTGTAAGCAATGATACAGTAAAGCTTGCAAGATTGTTTGTTCTTAAAGAATTTCAAAATAGGGGAATTGCACAGCAGGCAATAAGAAATGCAGAAAATCTTTTCCCCGGCAATAAGCGATGGTGTCTTGACACAATTAAACAGGAAAAGAATAATTGTCATCTATATGAAAAAATGGGCTACCTTCCTATAGGCAATGAAAAGAGAATTAATAAGCGTATGACAATAATTGAATATGAAAAGAGGATGGAGTAATATGGATTATATTACGGAATATTACAACAATTATGATGAAGACGGAAGATTAAATTCAAGAAAGCCTGAATATCTGACAACAATGCGTTATATTCAAAAGTATCTTAAGCCTGACTGCAAAATCCTTGAAATAGGTGCAGCGACAGGAAGATATTCCATTGCACTTGCGGATATGGGATTTGATGTAACATCTGTTGAATTTGTTGAAAGCAATTTAGATATTCTCAAAAGCAAAATCAAAGCTAATCATAATATTACCGCTATTCAGGGCGATGCACGTAATCTTAACTTTATTGAAAGCGATGTATATGATATTGTTCTGTTACTCGGTCCTATGTATCATTTATATAATGACGAGGATAAGCATAACGCCATCAGTGAGGCCGTGCGTGTCTGCAAGGCAGGCGGAATTATTTTTGCTGCATACTGCAATAACGATACAACAATGCATCAGCTTTTTGTACAGCATAAGTTGTCTGATTATCTTGATTGTATAGATAATCAATTTCACGCCATTTCAAAGCCTGAGCTTGTCTTTGAGCTTTACAGAAAAGAGGATGTTGACAGAATTATGAGCGGCTTTGATGTATACCGTCTGCATTATGTCGGTGCAGATATGCTGTCAAACTGTTTTGACGAGGCATTTGACGAAATGACAGATGAGGAATTTAATTTGTATATGAAATATCATTATGCCATTTGTGAAAGAGAGGATATGATAGGCTTGTCTTTCCATATGCTCGATATTTTCAGAAAAGAATAAAATTCATAGATTCAGGATGGGTGATTGATATGAGTAAAGAACCGATATTGGAAACGGAAAGATTAATACTAAGGCCCATAACACTTGATGATGCTGAGGCTTGCTTTAGCTGGAACAGTGATGAGCGTGTTGCAAGGTATATGTCTTATCCTACATATACAGATATAAAGAAGACGCAGGAGTGGATAAAATCAACTTTAACGGATGAAATAGAATGGAACTGGGCATTTGTGCTTAAAAGCGAAAACAGAGTAATCGGTACAGGAGGAATAGGTCCAAATGAGTTTATGGAGGGCTATTGGGGAATAGGGTATAATCTTCATTATGATTACTGGCACTGTGGCTATTGCACTGAGGCAATGAGAGCAATTGTTGACTATGCTCATAATAAGCTTGGTGTTAATAAAATCTGCAGTTGTCACGCAGTTGATAACCCCCGTTCAGGCAAGGTTATGGAAAAGCTTGGTCTTAAATTTCATCACTTTGGTGAATATACAAAGCTTGACTGAAGTAAAACATTCAAAGCAAAATTTTATGCTTTAGAATATTAAAGCGATAAAATAAATTATTGACATAAATAAATTACAGGTTTATAATAAACCTTATATTTTTGGAGGAACTATTATGAAAAATTTAAAAAAAGTTTTAGCGGTCGTATTATCAATGCTGTTTGCCGCAGCAATGTTTGCAGGCTGTACAGCAAAAGAGAATAATGAAACAAACACAAACAACAATACTGAACACAATCTGAAAAAGGTTGCAATACTTCAGTATATGCCGCACTCAAGCCTTGATAACTGCACACAGGGTATTAAGAATGCTCTTGATGAGGCAGGCATTGAGTATGACGTTCAGGTCGGCTCAAGCGGCAGTGCCGATACTGACTGCCAGAGCTATGCACAGCAGATGGTAGCAAGCGATTATGACCTTATTATAGCTGTGGCAACTCCTGCTGCTATGAGTGCTTACTCAGCAGTACAGAATGCATCATCAGATACACCTGTTGTTTTCAGTGCCGTTTCAGACCCTGTTGCCGCAGGTCTTGTTGAAACTATGGAAGCACCGGGCAAAAACTGTACTGGTACTGCTGATGCAATTGATATTGCAGGTCAGATTGAGCTGATTAAAACTCTTCAGCCTGAAATCAAAACACTTGGTGTTTTCTATACTACCAGCGAGGCAAACTCAATCAGTCAGTTAAAAACATTGCAAGCTGAGTGTGCAAAGGCCGGAATTGAGCTTAAGTCACAGGGTATTGCCGAGGCTTCCGAGCTTGCATCTGCTGCGGCTGCACTGGTACCTCAGGTTGATGCAATAACAAATTTAACAGACAACAATGTTGTTGATAATATGAATGTTTTCCTTGAGCAGGCAGATGCTGCAAAAATCCCTGTATACGGCTCAGAGATTGAGCAGGTAAAGAAGGGCTGTCTTGCGTCGGCATCCATTGACTATGTTGCTCTCGGTGAAAGAACAGGTCAGATTGCAGTTGACATTCTCGGTGGTAAGGATGCGGTATCATATCCTGCAGTTACCGTAACTGATTCTTTCCTTGTAATCAATCCTGATACAGCATCAAAGCTTGGTATTGATATACCTGAATCTTTGGCTGATGTTCAGCAGGTAAAAGCAGGCGAATAATATATAATCACAAAATGAGCAGAGTTAATCTGCTCATTTTGTTGGCAGGAAGTGATTTTATGGAAACTTTAAATATAATCAAGGTTGTACTTGAAGAGGGCTTCAAGTATGCTATACTTGCACTTGGTGTTTATCTTTCATACAGCATACTTGACTTCCCTGATTTATCAGTTGACGGAACAATGCCGCTTGGTGCAATTGTTTCAAGTATTCTTATTTTAAAAGGCTTTGACCCGTGGCTAAGTCTGCTGATTGCATTTGGATTCGGACTCCTTGCAGGCTGTCTGACCGGTGTTTTACACGTGAAGCTTAAGCTTCAACCGCTGCTTTCAGGTATACTGGTATATACTTTGCTGTTGTCGATAAACCTTGTACTGATAAAATTTGGTACAGGCGGTCAGTCCATTGCATCAATTTTCGGACAGAAAACAATTTTCAACAGTGGAGCAGCAAATATTCTGCCATCAACAGTAGGCGGAATGAGTATAAGAAAGCTGATTGTACTTGCAATATTTGTTATTGTGCTTAAAATTCTTATGGATTTATATCTGAAAACAAAGTCAGGTATGCTCCTTCGTGCTACTGGTTCAAATCAGCAGTATGTCGTTATGCTTGCAAAAAATCCGGGTATGACAAAGATTTTAGGTCTTGCAATCGGCAATGGTCTTGCTGCTATCAGCGGTGCTGTTATTGCACAGAGTACTGAAACGGCTAACACGACAATGGGTGTTGGTATGGTGGTATTCGGTCTTTCAAGCGTTATTATCGGCTTGTCACTCTTCAAGCGGGTGGGATTTATGAAAGCGACTACTATGGTTATTTTAGGTACAATTATTTACAAGGCTTGTTTGCAGATTGCTGTAGTTATCGGTCTGCCGAGTGAATATAATAAGCTCCTTATGGCTGTTCTGTTTGTCATAGCTCTTGTGTTCAGCGGAACTCTTCAGGGCAAGAGCGGAAAAAGGAGAGAGAAAAATGCTTGAATTAAATAATATTACAAAACGCTTTAATGTGGGCACTGTGGATGAGTCGACAGTTTTTGACCATTTCAATTTCAAGGTTAATAAGGGTGATTTTGTTTCATTAATCGGCTCAAACGGAAGCGGTAAAACGACACTGCTTAATCTTATCTGCGGCTCACTTAAGCCGGACAGCGGCAAAATTCTTTTTAACGGCAAGGATATTACGCATATTTCCGAATTTAAAAGAGCAAAAATAATCGGCAGAGTTTTTCAGGAGCCGAGAGTCGGTACCTGTGCTGATTTGACAATTCTTGAAAATATGGCATTGGCCGATAATAAAAATAAGTCTTTTGGCCTTGGCAGATGTGTGAATAAAAAGCGAATTGATTATTATAAATCACTTGTTGAACAGTGCAATATGGGGCTTGAAAACAGAATGGGTGTTCAGGTCGGAACGCTTTCAGGCGGTCAAAGGCAGGCGCTTGCACTTGTTATTGCCAATATGACAAACGTAGATTTGCTTATTCTTGACGAGCATATAGCGGCGCTTGATCCTAAATCCTCTGAGATTGTTATGAAGCTTACCAACGATTTGGTGCTTAAGAATAATATTACCACAATGATGGTTACCCATAACCTCAGATTTGCAGCCGAATACGGCAATAGATTGGTTATGTTGCATTCAGGCAACGCAATCCTTGATATCAGGGATGAGGAAAAGAAAAATACCAAGGTTGAGGATTTGCTTAAAATATTTGATGAAATCAGTATTGAAACAGGTAACTGATAACAGCTTATTATTAATTGATAAAAAATAAATTCTGTTGGCAACAGATAAATGAAAAAGCGGAGTGTAAACTCCGCTTCAGACTGTCGATAAAGTGGACTGAATCACGCACTAACATTAATGAATAGAAAATCACTTCTTCATATGATTGTAGGGCTGAGGTTTTACTTCTGCCGCCAAAACGATTTAAAAGCCTTGCAATTTGTTAAAATTGCAAGGCTTTTGTGCATTTTCTGCCTTTTGCTCGGAAACAGTACCATCGTACAGTAATCCTCGCAAAATACAAAATTCAGCTCCATTTCTCAACATCTG
>VSOH01000044.1 GCA_009774735.1 Clostridiales bacterium | reverse complement strand
ACCTCATAAGGCGTATCAATACCAGCCATACCCTCAAGAATATCCTTAATGATTTCACCGGGATTTTCACTTCTCGGATTATCTGAGGTTACTACGCAGAAGTCAGAAAGCTCTGCGGCAATTTTACCCATCTTAGGTCTTTTTGTTTTATCTCTGTCACCGCCGCAGCCAAACACTGTAACGACTCTTCCCTTGGCAATTTCTTTAAGTGATGTGATTATATTTTCAAGTCCGTCAGGTGAATGAGCATAGTCGATTATTATTGTGAAATCCCTGTCACAGGGTACAACCTCAATTCTGCCCTTAACACCATTGGACTTTCTAATAGCAAGAAGCACCTGTTCAAATTCAACACCAAGTGCCAGTGCAATAGCTGCAGCACAAAGTGAATTGTATACTGAAAATCTTCCCGGGATAGGACAATAGCATCTGCCGATTGTATCACCAACAAGCTCATACTCGACGCCGCTTGATTTAAAGCTTACATTTTTGGCAATGTAGCTTGCATTATTCGTATTGACAGCATAGGTAATCAGCTTATCAATATCAAGCCCCTCAACAATTTTCAATCCGTTTTCATCGTCAGCATTTGTAACTGCTATATCACTGTTTTCAAACAGAATACGCTTCGAGTTAAAATAATTTTCCCATGTTTTATGATAGTCAAGATGATCCTGTGTAAGATTGGTAAATGCTCCTACTGCAAAACGCAGACCATTAACCCTGCCCTGAGCCAGTGCCTGGGAGGAAACCTCCATAACACAATACTCACACTCAGCCTCAACCATCATTGCAAAAAGTTTCTGCAGCTCATACGGATCAGGCGTTGTATACTTGGCAGGATAAACCTCATCGCCTATCATATTCTGAACAGTGCCGATAAGACCTACCTTTTTTCCCACATTCTCCAAAATCTGCTTAATGAGAAATGTAGTTGTTGTTTTGCCGTTAGTACCTGTTAATCCGATAAGCTTAAGCTTTTCTGCCGGGTTGCCATAGAAGTTGGCACAAATCGGTGAAAAGTCGGCTCTTGAATTTTCCACAAGTATCTGGTTATTCAGACCTAAGTCACGCTCAACCACAACCGCAGCCGCACCCTTGTCAAGCATTTCAGCCGCAACTGAATGACCGTCAAAGACAGCACCTTTAACACAGACAAACAGAAATCCCTCTTTAACAAGTCGTGAATCCTGCGTAACATCAGTCACTTCAATATCATCATATGTGTTTAATACCTTAACACCTTTTAAAATTTGTGACAGTTTCATTGTTTAATCCCCTTTGCTTATTATGCAAATTATTATCAGTCAAGAACTGATTCGGTATTTTTGAAGGATACTGTTATAACAGTTCCCTGCTCAACCTCTTTATCCTTTTCCTCGCTCTGACGTGCTGCAATAACATTACCATTTGCTAAATCATTGCCTGCAATCTCAATGTTAATCTTGCTGCTCTGTGCAAGACTTTTAGCCTCACTGACTGTTAAGCCTGTAAAATCAGGCACCTTGACAGTCTGTCGCTTGTTTTCATCCGTGTAAATATAAATCGTTCCGCCGTTCGGTATTGTTTCTGCGCTGGTAGGACATTGTCTTACGACCTTGTCACCCTTACCGACAACGGTGTAATTAAGTGAATATTCGTCAATTTCCTTTTTAGCTTCATCAAGCGATTTACCTGTTACGTTCGGTGTATAGCTCGATAAATTTTTAAGTTCGTCATCATCATACTTAGGCTCTATTCCGAGCACACCCATAGATTCTTCAATTATCTGTGCTGCAATCGGTGCACACAAAGCACCGCCGCCTAAATCCTGATTAGGCTCATCTACAATGATAATCATTGCAAGCTCAGGGTCATCACTCGGAGCAATTGCACCGAAGGAAACAATATACTTATCTCCTTCGCCCTCCTTAGACTCACCAAGCTTTGTTGAAGTACCTGTTTTGCCGCCTACTCTGTAACCGGCAACATAACCATTTTTACCTGTACCGTTATCTACAACCGCTTTCATCATTTCACGCACGGTTTTTGAAGTTTCCTCACTGATAACCTGTCTTACTACCTTAGGCTCTGTTTTTTTAACAGTTTTGCCATCCGAATCAACGATTGATGATACAAGATAAGGCGTAACAAGCTTGCCGCCATTAGCCACCGCACAAAGTCCCGTGCATACCTGAATTGGTGTAAGCGAGTTTGTCTGACCGAACGCAGCAGAGGAAAGCTCAACGATACCATACTGTTCTTCCTGATAGTATTGAGGTGACGCTTCACCGGGAAGGTCAATGCCCGTAGTCTGTGTAAAACCATAGGCATCAAAATATTTAAAATAGTTATGTACACCAAGTTTCTGACCAACTGTGATAAAGAACGGGTTACAGGAATTCTCAAGTCCCTGTGTAAAGGTTTCGTGTCCGTGACCGGGATGATAGTGACACTTCATAATGTAATTTTCAACCTTAATTGCACCTGTGCAGTTGAAGGTTGTATTAAGTGAAACAACATTTTCCTCAAGTGCAGCGGAAGCAATGAAGGTTTTGAAAACCGAACCCGGAACATATGTGTCACTGACATTAAAGTTTCTCCACTGATTCTGGACTGCGGCGCTTTCTGCCTCTTCCTTTTTCTTTTTGTCGGTTATTTTTTTTATTTCTTTAATATTTTTGTCATAAGTCAGGGTATAAGGATCATTGCAGTCAAAATCAGGAAGTGATGACATTGCATAAACAGCACCCGTTTTGCAATTCATAACAACACCATAGGCACCCTTTGCCTGATACTCCTCAAGTGTTTCTCTAAGCCCCTTTTCAAGGTAGTACTGAATTGTCTGGTTGAGTGTTGTAACGAGTGACATACCATCTGTTGCTTCGACAGTTGTTTCATACTCACTTGCAATATTGTTTGAATAAGCATCTTTGGCAGTAATTACTCTGCCGTTTGTTCCGGTGAGATCTTCATTATAAAATGCTTCAAGACCCGAAAGTCCCTGATCGTCAGCACCTGTAAAACCGATAACAGATGAAGCCACTGAGCCGTAAGGATAATATCTCTTCGTTGTCTGCTCCATTCCTATGCAGTTGAGCTTATTCTCTGAAATAAATTCCGAAATTTCTTCCTTTATGTTATTTTCGACCTTTTTCTCAACGATAGCATAATGGCTTTCCTGCTTTGTTTTCTCTATAAGCTCCTCTTTCTGTTCATCGTCATATTCAAAAAGCTCTGTGAACTTATCCACAATCATGGCTCTTCGTTTTTCTGTTTCCTGCTCTTTTTTAGCAATTTCCTCTTTTGTGGCATCCTCAGCAGGCTCAAGCACAATCGCCAGCGGATCAATATAAATGTTCCATACAGTTGCCGACTGAGCCAAAACATTGCCTTCACTGTCGTAAATTGTTCCGCGCATTGCTGATATCTCGCTGTCACGCATCTGCTGACTTTCCGCTTTCAGTGATAACTCCTCACCTCTTACAATCTGCAAATAAAAAATTCTTGCCACATTGGTTGACAGGAGAAAAATCATTACAGCCGCCAAAATAAGCAATCTTTTCAGCATATTTTTGCCTGTATTTATCCGCATAGCTTTTCCTCCTCGCAATTGTTATCTTATTTAATAAAAACTATTTGAGAGTTAGATATTTTCTAACCCTCAATATTTTACGCAATTAATATTTATAATATTACTTATTCTCAGTGTTGGCTTCAGTTTGCTCAAGAAGCATAAGGGCGGCAGCTTTTCGCTCCTCTTTAAACTGAGAAACATCAATATATCTTATCTGATTAGACTGCACCTTGGACATACCAAGTTTGTCCACTGCATACTTATCAATCATACTCATTGACACCAGTGAATTAAGCTCGCTGTTTATTCTTGTATTTTCGCTTTCTGCTACTGACAGCTCCGTCTGCAGGTTTGAAATCTCATGTGTAAGCTCATTCCTGACCGCATATGTATGCAAAACTCCAAAAAACATTCCGAGAAAGGCAAGGGCTACACAGACTATGCAGGCAGCTTTAATTAAAGTTGCTCTCTGCTCTTTGATAAGCTGTGCCCTGCTTTTTCTTGTATTATTGTTTCTAACCTTTAAATCTCTGTTTCTTTGCTTTTTTGGTGCATATGCAGGTGCAGCAGATGACCTGCTGACATCAAATGCCTTCAGCGCATAAGCAGCATCGGATTGATACGAATATCTTCTGAAATCACCTGAATTAGTCATCTTCTCACCTCTTTCTGTAAATAATATTATCAGTATTTTTCAAATACTCTAAGTCTTGATGACCTTGCTCGCGGGTTAATTTCAAGCTCCTGCTTTGACGGTGATATCGGCTTTAATGCCTTACCCTTCGGTTTGTTACCGCAAACACATACAGGAAACTCCTTGGGACAGATACAGCCCCTTGTCCAGTCATTAAATTTTTCTTTTACTATTCTGTCCTCCAGCGAATGGAAGGTAATTATGGCAATTCTGCCTCCGTGATTGAGGCAGTCAAATGCATCATCAAGTGCCTTTTTCAGCACATCAAGCTCACCGTTAACCTCAATTCTTATTGCCTGAAAGGTTCGTCTTGCAGGATGTGACTCCCTCATTGCCTTTTGAGGCATTGAGGCTTTTATTATATCAACAAGCTCAAAAGTAGTTTCAATAGGATTTTCTGCTCTCGCCTTAACAATATTGGCAGCTATTCTGCGTGAAAACTTTTCCTCGCCATACTTAAAAATAATATCAGCAAGCTCCTGCTCACTGTAATTATTGACAACATCCTTAGCGCTTAATCCGCTTTTGCTCATTCGCATATCAAGCGGAGCATCCTTATGAAATGAAAAGCCACGCTCACCGTTATCAAGCTGATAGGAGCTCACTCCCAAATCAAGAAGCAGACCATCAATTTGTTCAACATCAAGATTTTTTATAATTGATTTTATATTGGAAAACTTATCGTTGACAATTATTACATTATCTCTGCCGACGAGCCTTTTATTAAGAACCGAAATTGCATCGGGATCCTGATCAACTGCAATGAGCTGTTTTGCATATTTTGCAATTTCACCGGAATGACCGCCGCCCCCGGCAGTACCGTCAACTATAATTTTTGTATTATCTAAATTCAGAGCCTTTATCGACTCATCAAAAAGCACGCTTTTATGAACAAACTCCATATTACTCATTACCCTTCAGCTTGTCCATCAAATCATACATACCCTGTGAATGGTCATATGTATTGTAGATTTTATCGTATTCTTCAGTATTCCAGATTTCAATAACCTTACCCTTACCCTTGAACACAACTGTTGATGCATTCTCAAGCATAGCCGCAGCCTTAAGTCTTTGATTAACCGTAAAACGACCCTGTGCATCAAGAGTTGATTCCTCAGCATTATCAAGGAAAGAGGTGGTTGCGTCATACTTTTGATTTTCCGTACCGATCTGCATAGACTCATAGGTTTCCTCAAAATGGTCAACGGGATAAAGAGTAAGACACTTACAGCCTCTTACGGTAACAGCAACCATATAAAATTCCTTACCAAGCCTTTCACGCCACTTTGTAGGGATAGAAAGACGACCCTTAGAATCAAGCTTATAACCATCAAGTGTGCCGACAAATAAGCGCATATCTTTCTCTCCTTTCATCATTTTGTGGGAATTAGTTTGGGATTTTAGTGAATTCTTTGGGAATTTATTGGATTTTCTTCCTCTACTACATTATAGTTAGGCAAATAAAGTTTGTCAAGGAATAATTAGAAGTTGAGCTAATTGTAACTAAATTGTAATTTTTAGATTTTTCAGACTGTTGTTTATTTAAATACAATATGTTATAATTTTTATATCAAATTTAAGGAGAGCAATATGGAAGGTTACAAATCAACATGGCGTGAGAAAATCGGCTATGGTGTAGGCGCAATAGGGCTTGACCTGAGCTACGGCTTATTTTATTCCTATTTATCCTACTATTTATCAAGTGTGCTTGGTCTTAAAGAGGGATTTCTGCTCCTGCTGACACCGCTTGCAAGAATATGGGACGGCATCAACGACCCGATGATGGGCACAATTGTCGATAACACAAAAACAAAAATGGGCAAATACAGACCCTGGATTGTTATCGGAGCTACATCAAATGCGGTAGTGCTTTCGCTGCTGTTCACAAGCTTTGGTATGAGCGGAACTAAGCTTTATATCTATATAGCAGTTATGTATATACTCTGGGGTATGACCAACACAATGGCAGATATCCCCTACTGGTCAATGGTGCCAAGTTTCACCACCGACCCGAGCGACAGAAATCTCGTTGCAACAGTTGCAAGAACCTTTTCAGGATTGGGTCAGGGTATAATTACAGTAGCAACACCGATTATTCTGCCCATGCTTTCAAAGGGTATGACCACCACGGACAAGGGTTATTCGGCAGGCGGTTTTTCAAAATGGGCAATCATCTGTGCAGGCTTGCTTGTTCTCTTTTCAACAATCTGCGTATTTTCAACAAAGGAAAAGCATGTTGTATACAGTAACAAAGAAAAATTTTCATTCAAAAAGATGTTTAAGGTTATTGCAAAAAATGACCAGTTAGTTGTATTTATAATATTTGCTATGATATCCAACGCAGGCTGGTATTTAACAAGCGGTACAGCCGTGTACTATTTCACCGACGTACTCGGCAAGCCTGAGGCACAAAGCCTGTTTGCAACAATCGGTGCAGTCGGCTCTGTACTCGGTCTGCTGGTAATTCCCCTGTTATCAAAGAAGATGAGCAAAAGAAGCATTTATCAGTTTTCAATAATTATGACAATTGCAGGCTATGCTTTGATGTTCCTGTTCGGTCCTGTTCTGAAAATTACAATAGCATTGGACATCAGCTATATTTTAGCTTCAATCGGTATCGCTTCAATGTTTGTTGCACAGACAATCTTCCTTGCTGACATAGTCGACTACGGAGAATACAAAAACGGTGAAAGAAACGAGTCAATCACCTTTTCAATGAAAGGCTTTCTGCAGAAGCTTGCATATACCATTCAGACAATCATCCTGTTCGGCGGTTTAAAGGTTATGGGTTATAATGAACAGATTACAGGCGGTACTATCAACGATTCAACCAAAACAGCAATTGGTATTATTGCCTTTGCGATCCCTCCTGTGCTTATGATAATTTCTCTCATTGTATTTTCAACCAAATTCAAAATACACGGTGAGCTTGCTGATAAGGTGCATAATTTTATTGTTGAAAAACGCTCGACAGAAGAAAAAGAATAATTTGAAAAGAAAAAACACAGGAAATCGTAATGATTTCCTGTGTTTTTTGTATTGCTATTCTATATTTTCTATTCTGTATCCATCTTCTCCGTAAATTTAATCGACATACGATTATATGAGCAATTTATCTCATCACTGCAGCAAACTTCTGTTATATCATCAAAACAATTCACCATTATGCTGAACCACCGGCAACTGTCATGATGCGATAGTTGTATAATACCAATAACTGTATGGAAGGGTATATCTCATCAGTTCCACATCCTCAGCACTGCTTTGAGAGAATATCGCAACCACATGCTTTGCCCATGCATCAAAATATTCCTGTCCTGTTTCGGCATAAAGCTTAAGTGATTCACCGCCGAGGATTTTATCCATAACGCTCCGCATTATATGACCCTTTAGCCCCGTCTGTCCGCCCTTGGAAAACTCATCAACAATATACTGCATTGTATAAATTCCGCCTTCAACAAGAGTATTATATGTTTCCTCATTATAATCAATATAATCAGCGGGGTTTGAGGATGCATGAATTGACGGATCTTCAGGATTTTCCAACGAATAAAAAAGCTCATCAATATAATCACGCTGATTTTTACTGAGTGTTGCCAATGATGCAAGATAATCCTTATTGATTAATTTTTCATTTTCCGCCTCATCATAAGTGAGTTTAAAATAACGCTCAGCATATTCAATCATATAAGGCACATCATCAAACACATATACAGAATAGCTCGGCGTTGATGAATGCACGGCATCATAATAATAAATTATCTGCCCGTTATTAAAATCAGGAACCTCAAAATAACCTTCGCCATTCATTGGTATAATATAATCATTCACAAAATGCTGTTCCAAATCACTCTTGGTTATTTCTTCTGTCATGGATGTGCCTGATTTATAAAGCTCATTGAAATGCTCATTGGCAGTGAGTCTGCTCACTATTATATCTCTGTCGGAAATATAAGCATATCCGCCACCGTCTAAAATCCCACTGAAACCACCCGGCATACCTATGCAGTCACCTATGGCATAAGCCTTATAATCTGCAGAAATATCAGCATCAACGTTGCCTGTTAAATTCTTTGGAGCAATTTTAGGATTTGCAGCACAGGACACAAGTACCAAACTGCAAAGCACCACAGCAATAATTGTAACAGTCATCGTTGGCTTTTTATACTTTAAAATATTTTTTATTCTGCTCTTTACTGAGCCTTCACCAAAGCAAAGCGGACTTGGTGCAGGGAAGCTTTTATCTGTGGCAAAAGACAAAAGTGCATAAGAATAGTTTTTCCTAATTTCAATATTATTGCTAAGCACGTTTTCATCACAACTCATTTCCATATCCTTATTCATAAGGTAAAATGCAAGATAGCAAAGCGGATTGTACCAATGAACTGCCAGAAGCGTAAAAGCAAAAATTTTAACCAAATAATCTTTTCTTTTAATATGATACCTTTCGTGTGCAATAACATAACTGAAATACTCGTTATCCATATCAAAAGGCACATAAATTCTTGGTTTCATTATTCCATATATAAACGGTGAGCCGATGCTGTCACTCTGATAAATATTATCAATATATTTGATTGAAGCCGAAAGTCTTTTGCTAAGCCTGATATACGATATAACGCCATATACTGCAAACAAAATAACGCCTGCAAGCCACACATAGGGCAAAACATCAGTTATTGCTACACTACGCTGAAGCTCTGTCATATCAAGCACATTAGCAGTATTCTGAACAGGCGTAACCGCCTGCGGTGATGTCACAGTTGTTTCAGGCATAGACACATAGGACATTACCCCACTGTCCGCAATTACATTATTTGAATAAGCCTGCAGCGGCTTAAACTGAAAAATACTGATTATTGATTCAAAGGAAACAGGCACACAAAGCCGGAATGCCACAACGCTCCAAAGAAGATATGAATATTTTTTAGGCAATTTTTTCAAGAAAAATCTGATAATTATAACTGCTGCAATTACAATTGAGCCCGTTATGCTCATATTGAGAATTGTAACAAATAAGGTGTCCATATTCACTCCTCCTTACACTGGTCAATAAGCCGCTTTAACTCCTCTGCCTCGCTATTGCTGATTTTTTTACTGCCTAAAAATGACACCAAAAAGTTAGGTAAAGAACCGCCGAAGGAGCTTTCAATAAAATGCTCGCTTGCATAGGACTGCACCCTTTCTTTTTCCACAAGTGAAGACACAATGGTATCAACATTCTGTGCAAAGCCCTTGTTGCACAGCTTTTTTAAGGTTGTATAAGTAGTAGATTTTTTCCATCCCAACCTTTCATTACACAGTTTAACAAGCTCGCCTGAGCTGAGCGGCTCATTATCCCACACAACACACATAAATCTAAAATCACTTTCACACAGCTTAAGCTCCATAAAAAAATGCACCTCCAAATTCGGTCTGTTGTTATAAACCTCTCTTTTAGTCTATAACAACCAACCGCATTTGTCAAGTGCATTTTTTTAATATTATAATGTTAGTGCCCTTCTCTTAATCCGGATAAAACTGCAAAACCAAATAGGAAGAACGCCAAAAGTGCTACTGCTAAAAAAAGTGAAATCACTAAAGCAATCAAAGCTTTCTTAACAATTCTTTTGTTTTTACAGTCGACTTCTTTATCAGTTTTTTCGTTTTCTTTCTGTTATAATGATAAAAAATAGCTGAAGTAAAAATGTAAATACAAATAGCCCTGTAGGATATAATATTAATCTCATTTTTATAACCATTCCTTAGGATTATCGATTACACCCATATATTCATATCGTCCGCTTTTTTCA
>VSOH01000043.1 GCA_009774735.1 Clostridiales bacterium | reverse complement strand
AATTTCACCTGCACATTTTTGAGCAAGGTGCAGAGTTTCCAGATCCTGAAGCATATCTGCAATTTTAAGAGCAGGCAGACCGTGCTGTCTTTCACCAAAGAAATCGCCCGGACCTCTTGCTTTCAAATCCTCATCTGCAATTTTAAAGCCGTTGCTGTTTTTTTTCATAACCTCAAGCCTGTTGCGCGAACTCTCACTCTTACTGTCAGAAACAAGCACACAAAAGCTTTTTTTACTGCCTCTGCCTATTCTCCCGCGAAGCTGATGAAGCTGTGAAAGTCCGAAACGCTCGGCATTTTCAATCACCATAATCGTAGCATTGGGAACATCGACGCCAACCTCCACAACAGTCGTTGCAACCAAGATCTGCACATCGCCTGACGAAAAGGCTTTCATAACATTATCCTTTTCCTTAGGCTTCATTTTCCCGTGAAGAAGTCCTATATTATAACCGCGAAACGCACTCTCGGAAAGCTCCTGTGCATATTGCTCGGCAGACTTTAAAGCTATACTTTCCTCGCTCTCTTCAATGGCAGGGCAAATGATATATGCCTGTTCTCCCCTGTCAGCCGCATCCTTTATAAATTTATACAATCTTTGATGATAACGTGAATCCACTACGTCTGTTCTTATTTCCTGTCTGCCCGGCGGAAGCTCGTCAAGCATGCTTATATCAAGATCGCCATATAATATAAGCCCCAGTGTTCTCGGTATTGGTGTTGCACTCATAACAAGGGTATGAATCCCCTCGCCCTTTTCTGCCAGAGCCGCCCTTTGTTTAACACCAAAGCGGTGCTGCTCATCCGTAATCACCAAGCCTATTGACTTAAATTCAACATCATTCTGAATGATAGCGTGCGTGCCGATTAACAAATCAATCTCACCCTCTATCAGGGCTGCCTTTATTTCTCGTTTTTCCTTTGCTTTTGTTGAGCCTGTCAAAAGCCTGACATTAATCCCTGTGGATAAAAGCATTTTTGACAAGCCCTCATAATGCTGAACAGCCAATATTTCAGTCGGTGCCATAAGCGCACACTGATATCCGTTTCTGATAACGGTAAAGCAAAGTCCTGCTGCAACTGCGGTTTTACCTGAACCCACATCACCCTGCAAAAGTCTGTTCATAGGGTAATCCCCTGCCATATCAACAAGACAATCCTTAATTGCTCTTTTCTGGGCATTTGTCATTTCAAAAGGCAAAAGGCTTTTAAATTCTTCAGTAAAATCCGCAGTCATTCTCAGATTGGTTTTTGTTTTGTTTCTGCCCTTTAATTTCAACAAACCAATCTGCAATGTGAGCAGTTCCTCAAAAATAAGTCTGTGACGAGCCTGCTGCATATCCTCTTCACTGTCAGGAAAATGAATCTGCCTGATTGCTCTGTCAAGGCTTATGAGATTATATTTATCTCTGACAGATTTATCCAGCGTTTCCGGAATTTCCTCCAGTGACTCAAGTGCAGTTTTCACTACCTTGGCAATAGCATTTGACGTCAGCTTGCCTGTGGCAGGATAAACAGGATGCACTCTTACTCCTGTGTCAAGTCTTTCAATTTTTGGTGAAGACATTGATGCCGAAGTTAAATTCTTTTCAATTTTACCAAACAATACATAATCTTCATAGACCCTTAAAGCCTGTGCCTGATATTTATTATTGAATATTGTTACATTGATTATACTTTCCCCGTCACTGAAACGGCATTTATAAAGGGTCATCCCTCTTCTTATCATATGCTCCTTAACGGGAGTAATCATTGTTGCCTTGATTGAAACAACATCACCGTTTTCAAGCTCACGGACTGTTTTTGTCTTGGTCCAGTCCTCATACTTTCTGGGAAAAAAATGAATAAGGGCGTCAACATCAAAGATTGCGAGGCTGCCGAACAGCCCCGCTCTTTTTTCACCAACGCCCTTAATATATTTTATGTTACTACTTAAATTAAGCATCAGTATTTACTCCACTGAAATAATAAAGTAATAAATCGGCTGACCGCCGTCAACCACACTGATTTCAACATCTGCACCGCATTTTTTAGCCAGTGCAGCCTCAACCTGTGAAGCCTCATCACTGCTCACACCATCACCATAAATCACGGTAATGAGTGAATGCTCACTCTTTTTAAACAGTTTTTCGGCAGATTTAACAGCAATATCAACCTTATCCTCACCAAGGAATTTGATTTTGCCGTTGCAAAGACCCATCATCTGTCCCTCGTGAACTGCCTGTCCCTCAACCTCACTGTCACGTGCGGCAAAGGTGACCTGTGCCGTCTGCACAGCACCTGCTGCCTCCATCATATTCATCATATTTTCATCAGCATCAAGTGTTTCATCAAACATCAGCATTGCTGAAATACCCTGCGGAATTGTTTTGGTCTGCAGTACCTTAACCGTTCTGTCAGCAGCAAGAGGTATAGCCTGCTCCGCTGCCATAATAATATTTTTATTGTTAGGCAAAACAAACACTGTCTTTGCAGGCGTACTCATTACAGCATTGAGAATGTCGTCAGTCGAAGGATTCATTGTCTGACCGCCGCTTACAACAACATCTGCACCAATGTCAGTGAAAAGCTCGGCAAGCCCGTCACCGGCACAAACAGTAACAAAGCCGTATTCATTTTCAGGCTTGGTAACCACAGGCTCAATAACCTTTTCGCCGTCCTTGACACCTACATCCGCATTCGCATGCTGATAACGCATATTGTCAATTTTTATATTGATAAGCTGTCCGTATTTCAATGCAGCCTGAATAACATTGCCCGGCTCATTTGAATGAACATGTACCTTGATAATGTCACTGTCATCAACCACTACAACACAATCACCGATTGACTCTAAAAATGCTCTGAGCTTTAACGGATCCTTTTCCTTGGCAGTGCTTGATTTTTCAATAAGAAATTCGGAACAATAGCCAAACTCAATGTCATCACTTGCATCTGCAACAGTCTTTTTTGAAGGGGTTGAAACAGGCGTAACACCGGAGCCGTCAATCGGCTGAACAATCACACCATTGTGCCATACACTTTCCATACCCTCAAAAACAAGAATTAAGCCCTGACCGCCTGCATCAACAACGCCTGCTTTTTTGAGTACAGGCAACAGCTCGGGTGTTTTTGCAAGTGCTTCTTTAGCTGCCTGCAGTGCTGCAAAAGCAACCTCAAGCGGGTCATCCTGAATTTTTGCCATTTCAACAGCGGCATCCTTTGCTTCACGAACAACGGTTAAAATAGTGCCCTCTGTGGGTTTCATTACAGCTTTATATGCAGCATCAACACCTTCCTTGAAAGCGTTGGCTATATCATTTGCTCCGGCTTCTTCAATACCCTTGAAGCCCTTTGAAAAGCCCCTGAAAATCAGTGAAAGAATTACACCTGAATTACCTCTTGCACCACGCAGAAGTGCAGATGCACAGCGGGCAGATGCCTCCTCAATTGTGCAGTTATCAGGCAGTGCTGCCATTTCCTTGGCAGCAGCGCCAATGGTCATACTCATATTTGTACCTGTATCGCCATCAGGAACAGGAAAAACATTCAATGCATCAACAGCCTGTCTGCTGTTTGCAATATTATTCGCAGCAGAGATTATAGAATCTCTAAACATCAATCCAGTTATCATCTATACTATCTCCATTACTTACTTAATGCGTCAATATAAACATTGACCTTTGAAACCTTAAGGTCTGTTGCTTCCTCAACAGTGTATCTTACCTTATTCACAATACTTTCAACAATGGTGTTTATATTAACACCGTATGAAACTGAAATGTGAAGCTCAATAATCAGTTCACCATTCATACTTTTAACAATAACACCCTGATCTGAATTATCGTTGGTTATTTTGCTTTTGATTGCATTTTTAATTGTTCTCAGTGCATTTGAATCAACCATTCCGGTTACACCAAAACAGCTCTGTGCCGTTCTGCCAACAAGATTGGCAAAATAATTGTTCGTGATTTCAATGTATCCGTTAGGATTTTCAATCTTAATCATTGTTTGACCCCCAATTATAATTTATCAATTATTATCTGTTTCATCATCAACAATAAAATTCCAGCTATCTATGTTGGAAAAATAATTGCCGTAATAACCCTGCATATCACCATTCATCGCTTTAGAATAACATATCATACCCTTTTTGTAAATAAGAGGAATATAAGGCATTTCCTCGTTAAAAGCAAGAATAAACTTACCAAGCTCCTCTTCACCGTCAAGATATTTTGTATACAGGTCATCGCTTTGCAGCTTTTTGTCATCAAAACCATATCTTGCTGCACCCGATGAATCAAAAAACGGATATAAATTCATATCATCACCAAGCTTGATTTCACCGATATATAAATCAAACTCCATATTTTCAATTTTTCTAATATATTCGGTATAATTAACCTTTTCAACAGTAACACTGAAACCTACAGCCTCAAGCTGTGATTTAATCAGGTTGGCAGCAATTCCTCTGTTTTCATTAAGATTAACCAGTAATCTCAGCTTCAGCTTATCACTGCCATAGCCGCTCTGATTAACCGTCTGTCTGGCAGTCGCCGTATCAGCCTTTGCTTCAAACAGCTTAATATTTTCAATGCTTTTAAAATCAGGATTGAATGGTGACTGAGCAGGCACTGCATAACCCGAATAAGCACTTTCCGCAAGCACCGTTCTGTCAACTGCAAGACTGACTGCACGCCTTATCCCTGCATCAGATGTTATACCTGAATATGAATTTATGCCGAGATAAATAAGATTATTCATAGAAACCGTCTTTTTTGCACAGGACAATCTTTTTGAAATATCAGCACTCAGATCCCTGAAAGCATAGGATATATTGCCTATATTCACAGCATTGTCAATTGAATCTGCCGCAGCAATATTGACAAGATGTATAGTTGTAATATATGGATTAAAATCTTCGCTTATATTGGCTTTAAGCACGACTCCGTCATCACTGTTCTTATAGACATACCTTCCGCTTCCTATGGGAAATCCATCCTCATCATCCTTGGTTGAAGCTATGGGATATGTTAAAAGATTAATGGCATACGGATCTGCATACTTAAGATGAAAAACAATTGAATTTCCGCTTATTTCCGCATAGCTTACAGGCTCAAGAGAATTCCCATAGGCATCTGATTTCATAGCAGCATTTGTGGAATAAAGCACATCAGCGGCTGTAATCTTTTCGCCATTTGAAAACTCAAGCTGCGGATTAAGATCAACCCTCAGCGTCCTGCTGTCTGTAAAGGCATATCCTGTTGCTATATTTGTTGTTGCCTCATAGCCCTCAGTCAAATCGAACAGACTTTCAAAAACAAGGTCAGCAAGTATCTGATTATTCTGCGTTGCCGCCTTAAAAGGGTCAAGACTGTCTGCCTGCGTGTAACTGAGCTTGAATGTACCGTCATCTGTTTTTTTTGCCGCAGTGGTTTCTGTCGCATTCGGCACATCATCCTCGTTATTGCTGCTGCAGCCGGCTAAACAGGTAACAAGCAACACTATTGCCGTAACAAAAGCAATTATTCTTTTTTGCATTGCTACCTCCTGATTAAAACCGTATTCACGGTTTTTCCTGTTTTATTATCGACCTCAAACAAGCAGCCCTCCATAACACACGGTCCGTCATCATTAACAAATTTAACAGGCAGACCTGTTTTAAGCTTTTCTATTATACACTGCGGGCTGACACCAAGCACACTGTAATATGTGCCTGTCATTCCTAAATCTGTAACATATCCTGTTCCATTTGGTAAAATCTGATTGTCGCTTGTCTGCGTATGGGTATGTGTACCGTAAAGTGCTGACACCCTGCCATCAAGGTAAAAGCCCATGGCTCTTTTTTCACTTGTTGCTTCTGCGTGAAAATCAACAATTATTATCTTAACACCCTGTGCATTGATTTCATCAATTATTTTGTCGATAACCGAAAATGGATTTTCGATTGCATCCATATAAACAGAACCCTGCAAATTCACAACCGCTATTCTGCAGTAGCCCTTATCAACAATCATATAGCCCCTGCCGGGCGCACTGATATGATAATTAGCAGGTCTTACTATTGGATTGTCACCGTCAAGATAATCATAAATTTCTTTTCTTTTCAGACTATGATTGCCAAGCGTAATAACATCTGCTCCGCTGTCAAGAATATGCTTTGCACTCTGCGGTATGACACCATTGCCGACAGCGGAATTTTCACCGTTGACAATTACAAGATCAACACCAAGCTCACGTTTTATTTTCGGCAGCTCCTGTCTTAAATAATCACAGCCCTGCTTTGATACGATATCACCGATAGTTAAAATTTTCAATGTTGCACCAGTTTCTATAACTATATTTAAGCCATTATACTATAAACAGACTTCAAAAACAAGGAATTGACACAATTATTAACACTGTGTTAAAATTGTTGTATCTAAATCTTATTTAACTGCTATAATAACATTATAAGATTTTTGAAAGGTGATACAAAATGAACATTTGCGTATTCGGTGCTGCAAGCAGCGAAATTGATCAAAAATATATTGAAGATGTTGAACTGATGGCGGAAACGCTTGCTAAAAACGGTCACAGCCTTGTGTTTGGTGCCGGCGGACAGGGTCTTATGGGAGCTGCTGCCAGAGGATTTAAAAAAGGCGGTGCAAAAATTACGGGAGTTATACCGACCTTTTTTAAAGAAGCACAGGTTGAAGCAATTTATGAGGAATGCGATGAACTTATTTACACCGATACTATGAGAGAGCGAAAAGCAATAATGGAGGACAATGCAGACGCCTTCGTTATCGTTCCCGGAGGTATCGGAACATTTGAGGAGCTCTTTGAAGTATTAACCTTAAAACAGCTCGGCAGACACAGTAAGCCAATAGCAATATATAACTGCAGAGGATATTATGACAAAATGGAGGCTATGCTCAACACATCAATTGATGAGGGCTTCGTCCGCCATACCTGCAGAGAGATATACTCATATGTTGACAATATTGATGAATTGACAAAATATCTTAACGATAATCAACAATGCAACTACACTGTAAGTGAACTAAAAGCATAAAATTTTATAGCAAAGTCCAATATTCAGCACAAAAAATCAAATAAAAATAATTATATAATGTTATAATTGATTGTAAATAAAAACAAAAGGAGAGGAACGATGAAGGAAAATCTAAAATATATGCTGAAGAATTGGATAGCATGGGACAGAAAAAGTCTGGCTTATTTTATTATCCGTGTGCCTGCAATGGTTTTGCAGCCGATTATCACAGCATATATACCAAAAGCGATGATTGATTGCATTGAACAGGGTGTAACAGTCGGCAGGCTGACCCTTGTGGTTGCACTGCTCAGTATTCTTGTAGCACTGACGACCTGGCTTACACCTTTTATGCAGGAGCTTTTAAATGGCAGTGCAAGAATAATCCGAATGCGCTATGCTGTTATGGCTTTTAAAAAAAATCTGAATACAGACTATGTGAATATAGAAAGTCTTGAAGGAAGAGAAAAAAATAAAAGAGCAATGGAATTTTACAGAAGCTATTATTCCTCTTCCTCTGATTTTATTGAAACTTGCAATCAGCTTTTGGTTTGCCTTGTAGGTGTGATAACATCCCTTGCGCTCATTTATAAAATCAATATTGTTATGATACTGATTATCCTTGCGACCTGTATTGCCGAGTTCTTTTTACTGAAATATCTGAACCAAAAAGAAAAGAGTGTGAAGGATTCAAGAAGCAATATTTTTGTGAAATTTGATTATTACTACTCTCTGAGCAAAGATTTAAGTGCTGCAAAGGACATCCGATTATACGGCTTTACGGATTATTTTCTGCTATCTATAGCAAAGCTTATCACAGGACTGGAAGAGATAACTGCAAAATATATGCATCAAAGTGTTAAGGTTGGCGGTACAAGAGCATTGCTTAATCTTGTGCGAGAGCTGGTTGCCTATGCTTATCTTACATACTTAGTTTGTAAAAACAGACTTTCTGTTTCTGATTTTATTTTCTATTTCGGAATTATAACAGGATTTTCAAACTGGATTATGAATTTTGTATATTTGTATTCCAATATGGAACGTTGCTGCAATGACTGTGCTGCTTTCCGAAAATTTGCAGAAAGCAATGAAGAAAATAAAGACAAACCTGATATTGATTTTAACGATGTTGACTCAATCGAATTTAAAAATGTTTCGTTTACATATCCATCGGCCGAAAAGAGTACAATCAGCAATATGTCTTTTAAAATAAACAAGGGCGAAAATATTGCGATAGTCGGTGAAAACGGAGCAGGCAAAACCACTGCCATCAAGCTGCTCTGCGGTCTTTATTATCCTATACAGGGCGATATTCTGATTAATGGTAAAAGCAGCCGTGACTTTTCATCAGACAGTTATTTTGATTTGTTTTCCGTTGTATTTCAGGATTATAACTTTTTGCCGATGACCATTGCAGAGAACATATGCACAACCTCTGATTACGACAAAGAAAAGCTTTATTCTGCCTTTGAGAAATCAGGAATAATAGACAAAATCAAAAACCTTGATAAAAAAGAAAACACCCTTATGGTAAAGGATGTTTATAAGGAGGCTGCTGATTTTTCAGGCGGTGAAAAACAAAAACTGTTGCTTGCAAAAGCCATTTATAAAAATGCTTCTGTGCTTATTCTTGATGAACCAACAGCGGCACTTGACCCAATCGCAGAAAATGAACTTTACCTCAAGTATAACGAAATGACGGATAATAAAATATCTTTCTTCATTTCCCACAGGCTTTCCTCAACACGTTTCTGCGATAAAATTTTATTTATCAAAGACGGCAGAATTGCCGAAAGCGGAACGCACGAGGAACTTATGGCACAAAAGGGTGCTTATTACAGAATGTATCAAATCCAAAGCTACTACTATAAAGAGATGGGAGGCGATGCAGTATGAAAAAGATGAAATCGGTATTTTCAGCATTTAAAGAAATGCACCGCCTTGAAAAACGGCTTGTGCCCATTTCTGTTGTTGTGGCAATCGTTATGGCGGTTATGCCCTTTGTAAATATATGGTTTACTTCCAAAATCATTGATTTGCTTGATATGGGTGCTCAGATAAATGAGCTGATACTTTATATTGCTTTAGCGGTTGGCATAAACCTTGTTCTGTTCTTCTTTAACTATTTCTTAGGTGATATGTATTATATGTATCGCTCTCTGATGTATAATAAAGAGCTGCAGAACATATCATCAAAGCTGTACAAAATTGAATATCATAAGCTTGAAGACAGTAATTTTAAAGAATTAGTACACAAACATTCCGAAGCGCAGGACAGAGTGTTTTCGTCATTTGTTCAATTTTCATGGATGCTTCGCGATTTTTTGTCAGGTATGATAACTTTGATTATATCCGTTATCATCATTATCCCTCTGTTCAAAATCGGTTTTACAAAAACAGGTAACACATATTTTGAAAGACCTGCCTTCCTGCTCACAATTTTCGGTTCAATCGCAATAATGGTTGTTATAATTCTTATTGTTGCATTAAAGATGAATAAAGCCTGGTTCAAAGCATCTGATGAGTATTCACAGCTTGACCGTATGTTTTACTATTTCCTTAACATGTTTTCAAACTACAATACAGGCAAGGAAATCAGACTGTATAAGGAGCAGAATTTAATTGAGCATGCAGCAACGGATATATTATTGACAGACGGAGAGAAATTGCTGAAAAAAGTATCTCTGAACAGTGCTAAATCAAGCTCATTTATAGCTATTCTCGGTGCTGTAGTCGGGTTTGGAATTTATCTGTTTATCGGTGTTAAGGGGCTTTACGGCTTGTTTGGCATTGGTTCACTGGTGCTTTACTGCGGATCATTTATGCAGATTATAAACGGAATTATGAAAATGGCTGCAACCTTTGGCAAAACAGAAGAAATGGTGCCCCTTGTCAATTACTACTTTGACATTATGAAAACAGAGAACGAAATGACCTACGGCGGCAAAGAGCTTGATTTAACGGATAAATTTGAAATTGAATTCAAAAATGTTTCCTTCAAATATCCGGGCAGTAATAATTATTCGCTAAAGAACATAAACCTCAAAATTAATAATGGTGAGCACCTTGCAGTCGTAGGCAGAAACGGCAGCGGCAAAACC
>VSOH01000042.1 GCA_009774735.1 Clostridiales bacterium | reverse complement strand
GAATAAAGAATACAAAAATCGGAAACCGCAAAATACTTATTTGATAAAAATGTAAGCAAATCACTTCAATAATCAAAGCAACTAAGATATAATAGAATAAACGAGGTGATGCGAATTATGATAAACACACTTTCAAAGCTGCCTTTCTGGAACAGCCTGAACGAAAGTCAGAAGCAATATATTGAACAGAATTCTGTTATCCGCCGCTATGAAAAGGATATTGAAAATGATTCTGACGGAAAAGTCAATGTTGACAAAGAACGGGAGCTTGCACTTACATTTGAAACAGCAAGTATTCCGACAGTTGTTCTCATTAAAGACGGCAGAATCATTAACCATGCTGTTGGATTTATGCCAAAATCAAAAATTGAAAATATGCTCAATGACGTTTTGCAATAAAGCAAAAAACAAAACCGGCTAAAAGCTATGCTCTTTAGCCGGTTTTATTTGTGCTATTCAATATGAACAGCGTATATTTGACCTTTTATTGAATTGGTTTTTGAGCCTATTCGCTGATAAGGTATACTGAATGATGAATTTTTAATATTATTGCATCTTACAGTACCGTTATGCCAAAAGCTGCCTCTTGCCTTTTTCTTTGTAAGGAGTCCTGTTTTCAGTGCTGTACGAAGCGGCTTTGTGTCAATGGTCAATTTAAGCTTCTTGTTCGGCACAAGGGTATAATCAAATTCATAATCATAGCCCTCAGCAGTAAAGCCGAGCTTGCTGTTTTCGGTAATTCTTATATCATATGTTCCGTACAAAGCGTCAGCCTCCATAATAATCTGACCGGGTACAACCTCATCCAGGCTGAGGGTAATACTGAGCCTTGAACCCGTTTCAAGATTTTTGAATCCTGTGTTAACAAAACTGCTGCCCCCTTTAAGAACTACATTCTTCAACGGCTTAACATTTTGCATACCTTTATTCATAAGCCTGTCAACAGCATTTGCCGCTCTGTCAACCTGTGCGGAAATACGCTTGTCAGTACAGGAGCCCCATGTTTTTTCTGCCATAAATGCAGCACTGTCGTCAAATCGGTCATAAAGATCCTGCTCATTTATACCCTTTGCTCGCTTGTCAATATTATCCTGCCATATTGCATAGCACGCACCTAAAAGCTGCTTATTACCTGCAGGCAAATCAATGTATTTCCCTTTTTTCTTTAATCTTACTCTGTTAGGCTCAAATTTCCTGAATGCAATCCGCTTGTTGATGAAATCCATATAAGGAGCTCGGATTTTGGTGCCGTTGGGCACAATATAAAGACGGTGGTCAATTGTATTTATAAGGTCATAGCCCATATCATACATTTCTCTGCCATCAGCCCAGGTATTCGACCACAAATTCATTTGCACACCTTTAACCGCATCTTCTGCAATAGCTGTTACAGGCGCATCCTTTATCCATGTAAGACTGCCCCAAAGACGCACTTTATTTGTCTTTTTAATATGCGGTACAATTTCATTAATAAATCTTCTGTAAGCACCATAGTCAGTCAAAAACTCATCAGCACCGATATGCACCGTTGTACCTTTTGGAAATACAGGATTGTCACCAAGTGTATATTCATCAAAAATACGTTTAACAAATTCCACTGCTTCGGGACGTGAAATATCAATATGGTCTGTCAAAGGTCTTTTCTTCATCAGCGGTGAAACCTTTCCCATAACCGCATATTCGGGAAATACCTTTGTAAATGCAAGAGCATGTGCAGGCATATCAATTTCAGGCGTAATGCGAACGCCTTTTTTCAATGATGCTTTCATAAAACGGTTAAACTCAGCCTTTGAATAGCTGTAATCCTTTGCCGTTGGTGTTTCGCCGTTTTTATTTTTCAGCGAGCTTTCAAGACGGAAAGCACTGTAGGCATCAAAGGTACTTTCATCACCTTTATCTGCATAATCCTCAAGCCATATGTAATTATCACCAAGATGAATCTGAAAATCATTCATCTTATACCATGCCATACGCTCAACAATTTTTTCAAGCATTTCAAGCGAAACAGGACGTCTGCCCACATCAAGCATAAAGCCCCTGACACTATAACGCGGATAATCACGCATAATACCTTTTGGGAAGCCTCCCTGAAGCATCATTTGACAAACTGTTTTCCCTGCCCATACTGCACCAAGTTCAGTACTGCAGCCAATTTTTATACCTTCATCGTCACAGCTTATTTCATAACCTTCATTGCCAAGATAAAACAGACCGCTGTCCAAACAAAAATGAACATCACCATAATCAGCAGGAGTAAGCTTTTTTCCTGTCACTCTGAAATATTCATCAGCAAAGTTATCTGCTGTATTTTTCAGTTCATCATCAAAGGAATAAGAATTTATTTTGCTGAGATTTCCGCCTGCGGCGTGCCACTGAGCAGGCTCTGGAATAACATTCGGCTTTTTACCCGGTGCACCGTAAGTGCCTGCGATCTTTATTTTACAATCCTTTTCTACTGTTTCACTACCCTTTTTACATTTAAAGGAAAGTGTTGCAATCATATCGCAAAGCGGAGTATGAACAACCAGCTTATCGTCCACAAGCTGAACAAAATCAGCACCCATAAACTCAGCATTCCAGCCATCTGAAACACTGTAATCAACAATGCCGTTATGAATAAACAACTGAATATCGGGTAAATTATTTGTCATAATAAAACCTCCTCCAAAGCGCAAAAAACAAACCAATTAAATTGCAACATCCTCAAGGTCATTATAACATACAAAAAAATAAACACAATATGAAAATATTCACTAAAAAAACCGCTGATTCAGTCAGCGGTTTTAAATTATTCCTTTATTCCTGTTACCTGATACATATTATCATCAGATATCTTAATGATAACCTTTAAATATTTACTGAATATTTCAGCAAGCTCATCCTCAGACATCAAGCCTGCAGAAACCTTACTTGCCGCCCCTGAATGATGATGATCAATCATTTTTCTGCTCATTCCGTGTGCAACGGTAACAGTACCTCCGACCTTTACCATTTCACTGAGCTTTTTTATAAGCCTGTCCGGGTTGGTAAAATGAGGGAAAGCATTATAAACCACAGCACAATCAAAAGGCTCTGTACAATTCATTTCCTCAACATCACCGCAAATCACGGTTATATTACTCTGTCTGAATTTATTTTCTGCAATTTCTGCCATTTTGGGTGAAATATCTATTCCTGTAACAGACATAACATTCCTGCATAAATAATCAGGAAAAAGTACACCTGTACCACAGGCAACGTCAAGAATGGCTTTGCCCTCGCTCACTCCCGCATTATCAAGAATCATATTTATAATATTGTCATTTCGTATCATATCGTCATCCCAGTGATTGGCATGCTCATTAAAAAAATTGATTATATCCTGTTTCTCCATAAATTTTCATCCCTTTATAATAAGATTATCTGCAAAACAAGCAATGCCGTACAGATTAAAAATGCCATTATTTCAGCCAAACCGATATGCAGTCTGTCCCTGTTTGCCTGTCTTACATCCACACGGCAGCCTCGTGCCTCCATAGCAAGTGAAAGCTCGTCGGCACGTCTGAAGGCTGATATAAAAATCGGCACAACCATAGGTATAACAGCCCCTGCCTTATCTCTGAATTTACGGCTGTCAAACCGTGCACCTCTTGCTGTCTGTGCCTTTTTTATCATATCTGCCTCTTCAAAAAGAGTGGGTATAAACTGTATTGCCACGGACAGAATTAAAGCAAGCTGATGCGTCGGCACTCTGATGATTCTGAGCGGTGACATCATATTTTCCATTGCCCTTGTAATTTCCACAGGCGGTGTAGTCACATTAAGAATGTTGCAAAAAATCATTATCACCGCAACCCTTACAACAACCTTTATCCCCTGCATCATCCCGTCGTATGACGGCGAAAAAATCCAAAATGTTATCCATGCCCTTTCACTTTGAAAAAAACAAAGATTCATTATAAAAATAATAATAAAGAACCATATCATTCTGACTATGCCGCCAACAGCAGATTTAATTCCGATATGTGACAGCAATACAATGACTGCAGTAAATACAATAAGCACTCCATAACCGGGCAAAGTGTTAGCCACCACAACAGCCGCAAGAAGGATTATCAGAAGTAATACTTTTACTGTTGAATTAAGCTTATGTATAAGAGAATTCCCCTGCTGATACATTCCTGCAGGAAGCTGCTTCATATATCAGCACCTCCGTATATTCTGCTGATTTCATCTAAAAGCTGATTATACTTCACTATATCGGAATTAATTTCAACGCCCTTCTGTCTGAGCATATTGCTGACAGAAGCAGCCTCACTTGTACCGACACCGATTTGATTCAGCGTTTCAAAGTCAGAAAGCACAGCTTTCGCATCTCCGTCACGTATTATCTGTCCATTATCCATAAGGATTATTCGTGATGCATATTCAGCCAGAACATTACTGTCATGTGAAATCATTATTATTGTTACGCCGTTTTCATTAAGCTCCCTGACAAGCTTTAAAAACGCTGTTTTTCCCTGATAATCAAGTCCTGCAACCGGCTCATCAAATATAAGTATTTTCGGCTTGGCAGCAAGGGCTCCCGCAATTGCAAGCCGTTTTTTCTCACCGCCTGAAAAACTGAGCGGTGATTTATCTTTAATCTTATCATAATCAAAACCGACTGCATCAAGTGCATCAATAACTCTTTCTTTTTTCTCCGCTTTGCTCAAATGGGATTGCTTTAATACAAATGCTACATCACGCTCAACAGTAGTTTCAAAAAGCTGATATTCAGGAAGCTGAAAAACAAGTCCGGTATGTTTTCTAAGAATACGTCTGTCATATTTTTTATTATTAATATCCTGTCCGTCAAGCAGAACACAACCTGCGTCAGGCACAAGCAAACCGTCAATAAGCTGAATTAAAGTGGACTTGCCGCAGCCGGTCTGTCCCATAATCCCTACAAATTCACCTTCACCGATTGTCAGATTTATATTATCAAGTGCCTGTGTCTGATAATGAGTATTCCGTGCATAGGTATATGAAACTGATTTTAATTCAATCGACATAACTCACCCACCAATTCTTCAGCAGTTAAAGGGCATTTTTTCAGCTTAATACCCCTCTCAGCAAGATCATAATACATTCTCACAGGCATAGGAACATCCAACCCTGCACTGCTCATAAGCTCGTTATCCGTCAATATATCACAAGGTTTGCCATCAGCCGTTATATTTCCGTTTTTCATCAATACAACCCTGTCGGATATCACAGCCTCTTCCATATAATGCGTTATCATTATGATTGTATGCCCGCTGCTGTGCAGCTTTTTAATTGCTGCAAGTACATCCTCTCTGCCCTGTGAAGCAAGCATAGAAGTCACCTCGTCAAAAACCATAATATCAGGCTGAGCTGTCAGAACGCCTGCAATGGCAATTCTTTGCTTCTGACCGCCTGAAAGCATATGGGGCGAATGTTTTTCATAACCGCTCATTCCAACAGCGGAAAGTGCTTTTTTTATTCTTTTCGGAATTTCACGCTCAGGAACACCAAAATTTCTTGGTGCAAAGGCTAAATCCTCTTCAATCAGTGTTGAAACGAACTGATTGTCAGGGTTTTGAAAAACCATACCGCACCTGTTGCGTATTACCCATACATTATTCTCATCAGCAGCATTAACACCTGCCACCGTCAGCTCACCGCCCTGAATCGGCAAAAGCACGTTCAAATGCCTTGCAAGAGTCGTTTTACCACAGCCGTTGCACCCGAGAACCGTAACAAATTCACCCTTGTTAACAGACAAAGAAGCCTCATCCAGCGAACGGTGCTTACTGCCTGCAAAGGAATATGCGTGTATTAATTTTTCAGCTTTTATAAAAGACACTGCTATTCCTCCCGGCATATAATTCATGCCATTTATATTACATTAATATATAGTTTAAAACAACCCCCCCTGGGGGATATAGCGTAAAAAATGACCCCCCCAGGGGCTTGCACAGCAATTTTCATTGTGATATATTTTTGTCAGCAAAAAACAGACGAAGGAGCGATTATATGAACAAAATGTCTATTGTAAAAAAATCAATTATTACTGCTGTATGTATTGCACTCTGTGTAGTACTGCCACAGGCATTCCACGCAATACCAAATGCCGGCTCGATATACTGCCCTATGCATATTCCTGTTTTGCTCTGCGGCATCGTCTGCGGCTGGCAGTACGGACTTTTCTGCGGCATAGCAGGTCCTCTGCTTTCAAGCCTTTTCACAGGTATGCCCCCCGCAGCAGTGCTTCCGCCTATGATGATTGAATGTGCTGTCTATGGTATTATCACAGGACTTATGATGAAATTTGTTTATACAAAAAAGACCTACGCTGATTTGTATATAAGCCTTATAACGGCAATGCTTGCAGGCAGAATAGCTGCAGGAATCGCAAAAGCTTTGATTTTTGCAAGGGGTGAAATCACAATCGCAGCATGGGCAACAACACATTTTGCAACTGCTCTTCCGGGCATAGCAATCCACCTCGTTTTAATCCCGGCAATCGCCTTTGCGCTTATGAAGGCACGCCTTCTTCCCGAACGCTATCCTAAAGATGAAGATTAATGCATAAAGTAAGATATAAAAGCAACCCACTCCGATATCGCACCTCAGCTATATTGGAATGGGTTGTTTTTATACAGAAATATTTTTCAGAATATCATTTTTTATTTTATCATAATAGATAATATGCTCCACAGTTTCTTTTACCTCGCTGATACCAATCTGTTGCTCTTCGGCAGTATCACATTCAAGCATCAAAGCACGCTTAATATTATATTCGAGCCATTCAAGTCTTCCGTAATTGCTGTAATACATAACCTCCCAATCAATATCAGTATCAAGATTTGTATTTTCAAAATATGCTTTGAAAAATGCACCGAACAGTTTAAAGTCTATATTGCAGGTTTCATACCCTGACCAACACAAAGCAAGCTCAAACAACTCCAAATATGGACTTGAATACCCCAAACACTCTAAATCAATCAGCTTAAATTCATCATTAAACCACATCACATTTTTACTGTCCATATCATTATGGCAAATCACTTTAACAGGCGGCAATTTTTTAACCGCTTCATTACCTTTCGTCATACTGTTATTGAACAAGTCAACTTTATCCTTGATAATATCATAAATTGGTGCGTTCATTTTTTTCGCAAGAGTTACATATTTCTGCCAGTCAATATGTATTTCATTTTGCTCAATTGACTCATTTTGTAAATCAATATTATGAATCTTTGCTAATACTTCGCCAATTTTTCGGCAATGAAAAATCTTTATTTCATCGTCTTTCAATGACATGCCGTCATACCACTCAAAAACATAATAATATTGACCATTCAGCTCCTGCATTTTACTGCCATTAAATATTAAGGCATAAACAGCAGGAATATTATTTTGCTTTAATAGCTCTTCAATATCATCAGCAATTTTATAGTTGTCCATAGCAGTAGGACGTTTCATAATATTAGGATTTAAAAGTTTAATTATGTATCTACCTTCATCGGTAACAACCTTAAACATTTTATGCATAAGTCCGCCTGTTATCTGAACAGGCTTTTCAATTACTTTTCCTAATTTCAGAGTTTCTGCTGCTAAGTCAAAGAATTTATCTGTATTCATTATTTTCATTTTTATCCTTTCAGGAATATGAATAGGGCATTAAGTCTTTCAATTTAACCATAGTGCCGTCATTGTCAACAAGCACTTCAATATCTGATGAGTTTTTCAACTGCATCATAAATTCACGACAAGTACCGCAGGGCGGCAGCACCTGCCCTTTTTTGTTAACCGCCGCTACCATTTTTATTTCATATTCTCCGTTCGTAATCATTGTTGAAAGGGCATTTCTCTCTGCACACATACCAAGTGAACAATCTGTATCAATACAAACGCAAGTATAAATATTTCCTTTTTTACTGACAACTGCTGCCCCTACTCCGCCTGAACACATCTGTTCGCTTATTTTTTTTGGATTTACAACTGTCTTTGCAGCATTATAAACAACCCGCCAGTTATCATTTAACATATTTTCATCACCCTAACTTTCAAATATTTCTAAAATTTTCTCTATATCATTAATATTTTTAAACTCTCTTGGATAGTTATAACTATTGTTAATCAATTCCAAAATTCTTTTTGTGTATTTTTCAGTACCGTATTTCTTTATGCATAATGCATATGCTTTTGCATCATTCTCACCTGAACTGAAAAAACCAATTTCACAAGCTTTTACTTTATCACACTGCCAGCAGCCATAAATGGCTTTACTTTCACAGCAAACAGCATTAGGGCATTTTTTATTATCAAACAGATTTGCATAAGAGCAGCTCGGACTATTGCTTTTACAGCCGTCACAATCAGCAAAAAAGCAGTATTCACAATGATTACCGCAATATCCTATTTCTTTAGGCATAACATATCTACCTCATCAAAAATCAGTTTTTTCCATTCCGCAGCCAGTCTGTCCTCACTCCATGAGGCATTGGCAGGACTTGTAGAGGGCAGATATATTGCTTTTATACCTACTTGCTTTTCAATATATTTTTTGTAAAGGCTCTCAGCCTTTTTACCGTTAACAAAAATCCTGTCAACCTGCGAATGGTTAAGGATAACACGTATGTCATTGGGAACAACATTTTTTATGGAACTGTCGGAGGAGCCCTCAATTTCACAGGAATGAATAACATCCCACAGTGCAAAATGATTTGATAATATCAGGTCTGTTTTTTCCTCAACGGTATGCGGAATATCACTGTCGCAGATTCTTGCCATAACACGCCAGAAGCGGTTTTGCGGATGGCTGTAAAAGAAGCACATTTCCCTTGACTTAACTGACGGAAAGGTTCCTAAAATGAGTGTTTTTGAATTTTCATCATATATAGGTTTTACAGGATGTGTTAACATATTTCACCTCGGAATTTTTCATTGTACCAGCACGGAACCATTAATTTGTAATAATCGTACCAAGCAAGAACATCCTTTGCCTGATTAAGCATAATATCCATTTGCTCCTTAGAATAGTCAATTGCCCATGGAACAGATGATAATGTGTTGCTGCCGATATATAATTTCAGCAGTTTCCAGAACAGTTCAGGAATATTATTATCAAAATAGCCGTCTATCATTCCTGTAGCAAATGCAGGTGAAGCCTGTGCTGCCCACACTATGCGGTTAAACTCCTCCCACGGGTCACCGAAATCATATCTGTCAAAATCAATGACAACTATTTTATCATTTTCAATCATCATATTGCCAATATGATAATCACCATGCTGAAAACACTGCGGTCTGCTTTTTATTAAATCACGATTTGAATTAAGATAATCAATTATATTCTCTGCCCCTTCAAATTTTATGGGACACTTTGTATACATTTTTATCTTTCTGTCTATTTTCGCATTAAATCGTTCTTCCCATTCCTGCTGACTGTCAGGAGCAGGAATAGTATGGATTTTCTGCAAAATCACACCTGCCTGAAAACCAAAATCATATTGCTGCTTTTCGTTATAATCGTGAATATGCTCCTCAGCGTCAATACCGTCAACCCAGGATTGCAGAATATATGTGCCCTCTGTACACAGTCCGACCTTTAACGGCTTGCACATAGATACGTCCTTTTCAGTAAGTTCAAGCATAATTCTGTGAATTTTTCTTCTGTTACTATATTTGCTTATGGGCGAAATACGCAGAAGATACTTTGTTCCATCCTTAACAGCACAATACTTTTTATCACCACTCCAGCCCTTTTTAATTTCCTCAACACTGTCAAAACACTTAAAAATCATAACCTACTCCAATACCTATACTTAGATAAAAGTAAATATTTGCTATTCATAATATACCATACCTCAAAAGCTTTGTAAACTCAGCTTATTTTAATCTATAAATGAATTTTAACATTAAATAACTGCATTATGAATACATTTTATCGGAGGGATACTATGGAAAACAAATCATTTTATGAAAATCTGAACTCTGCTTTAATATCTGTTTTGTGCAGAAATCCACAGGCATATGCAGAAATTAAAGGCAGCAAGAATTATAAAAGCATTTCGGGTATTGTTAAGTTTTATCAAACTGCTAATGGTGTTTTGGTGTATGCTGTTGCAACAGGTCTGCCAAACGGCAATAGCTTTCACGGCTTTCATATTCACGAGGGAGAAAAATGCAGCGGCAATGCTGATGACCCATTTGCAGATGCAAAATCACATTATAATCCAAAAAACAATGAACATCCGAATCACGCAGGTGATTTGCCGCCGCTGATAAACAATAATGGTTTTGCACTTTCAATATTCATTACCGACCGATTTAATGT
>VSOH01000041.1:723-10491 GCA_009774735.1 Clostridiales bacterium | reverse complement strand
TCGTTTCATAGGGCAAAAGATTCGGATTCCCCATGTGAAAGCACCTCCATTTTCCTTTGCAGGAGTTTTAACGTCCTGCGGATTTGATACCCGGTCGTACTCCGGCAGCGTCCGTACATTTCCCCGATTTCCTGCTGTGTGTAATGCCCGAAAAAGTAAAGGAAAATGATTTCCCGGTTCTTCTCCGGCAGAGATAACAGAGCGGCGGCAAGTTCCCCGTTAGTGAGGATAACTGTCTGACCGCATATCGTAATGGGGTATTCTTCATAGGGTGCTTCAAAATATTCGTCTGTTGTGCCTAAAGGGTAAAACTTTTCTTCTGTGAGGTATTCAAGGGATATTTCTTTTTGCCGCCGTCTGCTCCTGTCACGCCATGCGTTGATAGCCGCAAAGCGTATGACAGTCTTGCAGAAGCCGTTGAACGTATGTATGGTTTGTACAGGACACATTATATTCAGTCTGTTAAGCCCCTTTGAATCTGTCGTAAACCTCATATCTGCAATATAGGAGGCTGAACATTATCAGTAAAAAAACAGAACGATATACCGCCGCTGCATTTTTCACCCTCAGTATGCTGTGCCGTTATAGGAAACAATGCTGCAAAAACTGCACTAACAGCAAAAGTCAGAACAAATTTGAAACAATTATAATTTTATACATTTATCTGCGAAATCAACTATATCCTTATAAACCTCTTCTTTATTCAGCTCATTGAGAATTTCATGCCTACCCTGCGAATAAAGCTTCATATTGACATTTCTGTGACCTGTTGAAATAAGCTTATCATGAATTTCCTTAATACCCTTTGAGTAATTACCCACCGGATCCATATCACCGCTGATTAAAAGAATGCTAAGTTCTTTAGGAATTTTCTTATACCATTCGTCTGTATTGGCAGCAATATTCAGCTTAACCAAATCATTCATACCCTGAGCAGAGAAAAGAAAGCCACAGTATTTATCTGCAATATATTCATCAACAATTTCAGCATCACGTGTCAGCCAATCAAAATCCGTTCTTTTGTCAAACTGATTTCCATATGCACCGAAGGTCATTTTGTCAAGCATTTTACTTTTGTGAGTATAGCCTGTCAGCTTGGCAACAAGCGCAGATGCCTTATCGCCGATGCCTGCTATCGGATTTGAGCCGCCTGTACCCATATAGATTGCACCGCAAAAGCCTGCATCACTGTACCATGCAGTAAAGCAGCGAACAATGAATGAACCCATTGAGTGACCCATTATCACGATCTTTTTATCAGGGTTTTCAGTCTTTGCCTTATCAAAGGTTGTTTTAAAATCCCTCACAAGATTTCTGTATCCATCCTTTTTGCCAAAGTATCCCGTTAAATCAAAATTCTGATTTGAATTTCCGTGATTTGCCATATCGTGCATATACACAGCATAACCGCAGTCAGTCAGATAACTGATAAAGCTAAAATATCTTTTCTGATGTTCTGCCATTCCGTGGTGAATAACAATAACACCCTTCACATCACCATTTTCAGGCGTATACACATTACCGTAAATCTCGCACTCACCTGTTGCTGATGAAAAATGATATTCTTTAATATTCATAACATTACACCTCATAATATGAATTAACTATGTTTCTTATTTCTATTCCTCACCCGGAATATCTGATGTACAATGGCAGCATTTAACTGCATCAATCGGAATTTCACTTTTGCAAAACGGACAAATTTTTGTAACCGGCTTTTCAGGTTCCTTAAGCTGTTCCCTTTCAAGCTTTTTACCAAGTTCAACTGCCTTATTGACAATTTTAACCATACAGAAAATAATCAGTGCCATAATCAGAAAATTAATTACTGCTGAAAGAAATGCACCATAATCAATATAATTTTCACCTATAAGATGAATTTTACCCTGAATTTCAGCACCGCCGATACAGTTGATAAGCGGTTTTATAATATTATCTGTCAGGGATTTAACGATTGATGAAAAAGCACCGCCGATGATAACACCTACCGCTAAATCCATAACATTACCCTTTGAGATAAACTGTTTGAATTCCTTAAGAAATTTTTTCATAACTTACACTCCTCTCACCATATTCCGATATAATTCGATCATATCACAATATACCTGTAAAATCAAATTTCGGGATAAAATCACTGTCCGCCGATTCAAGCTCCTGTAAAAAAAGCTTTTCAAAGTTATTCAAAACGGCAAAATCTGCAACCTTATCGTATTCACGCTGCGTGATTTTCCGCTTAAGCTCAGGGGTATCATCAAGATTTCCGCAGGGAGTGTACTGTGCCATAAGCGACACATATGTATCGGGCAGATTTTCTTTTATCCATTTCAGTATTTCAATTGAGGAATTTGTATTCTGCGGCAAAATCAGATGACGAACAATAAGACCGCTTTGCATAATTCCGTCACAATCAAAGCGGTCTTTGACCTGACGGCGCATTTCCGAAATCACCTTTGAAGCCCTTTCAAAATAATCCTCTGCTCTTGAATATCTTAAAGCCTTATCATTTCTTATATATTTCAAATCAGGCAGATAAACATCTATTAAACCATCGAGTTTTTTAATTGTATTAACACACTCATAGCCGCTGCTGTTATAAACAACAGGTACAGGACTCTGCCATTCTGATAAAACCTTGGCAAGTCTGTCAGCATAGTGTGTCGGATTAACAAGATTAATATTATTTGCACCTTGGGCTATAAGGCTCTCAAATATTTCTATCAGCTTATCGTCGCTGATTTCAAGCCCTTTATTTTCTCTGCTGATTTCATAATTCTGGCAATAGACACATCTAAGATTACAGCCGCTGAAAAACACTGTTCCGCTGCCATTCTCCCCACTTATACAAGGCTCCTCCCAATAGTGGAGTGCCGCCCTTGCCACACGAAATTTATCAGGACTCAGACAAAAGCCGACAGATTTATTTCTGTCAGCATTACATTTTCTCGGACAAGCTGAACATATCATAATAGTGCTTTATAAATATCCCCCTTTTTAAATGGGGTATGTGCGGCAGTTTCTTTAGCTGCATTGTTAACAGACATCCCCTTTTCAACAAGCTCTTTAGCCATATTAACAGCATCATCAAGAGTAATTTCAGCAGTTTGTTCAGCCTTTTTACCCTCAATAATCAGAACGATCTCGCCCTTTATACCGCCATTTGAATATACTTCTGCTGCTTCCTTTAACGTAGTTCTTATCACCTGCTCATGCATTTTTGTTATTTCACGCACAATAGCAAGCGCTCTGTCCCCTAATACATTATATAAATCCTTCAAGGTATTTGACAGCTTGTGGGGTGCTTCATAAAATATCAAGGTACGTTTTTCATCCTTAATTTCCTCTAAATGCTCACGTCTTGATTTTTTATTAACAGACAAAAATCCTTCAAAGGTAAAACGACCGCTTGGCATACCTGATATAGCAAGTGCCGTTGCAAATGCCGTAGGACCCGGAACGGATTCTACTTCTATGCCCATTTCATGGCAAAGCTTAACCAAATCCTCACCGGGATCGCTGATAGCAGGCATACCGGCATCTGTTACAATTGCACAGCTTTCACCGTTTGCAATACGTGTGCAGATGATTTCACCTCGTTCACGCTTGTTATGCTCAAAATATGAAACCATTTCTTTTTTTATATTAAAATGTGTCAAGAGCTTCATCGTCACCCTTGTATCCTCTGCCGCAATAAAATCGACACTGTCAAGCACATCAACCGCTCTCGGTGAAAGATCACCAAGATTACCGATAGGCGTACCGACTACATATAGCTTACCGCTCATTTATCATACCCGTCAGCATAAGAGCCATAGATTTCAAGCATTTCATCCGTAAACTTTCCGTTGTCTTTTTTTATGACAAGCTGAGGCTCTACCCTTAAAAACGGTTTAGCACCCTTTTGACCCTGTACTAAAAACAGGAAGGGCTGTTCCCCTGACTTGTCCTGAACAAAACGCAGCCTCTTCGGCTCAAGCTTATACCTTCTCATTATTTCAAGTGTGTCAACTAACCTTTCGGGTCTGTGGCACATACAAAATCTTCCGCTGTATTTCAAGAGATATGCTCCTGCCTTAACAGCATCCTCAATATTGCAGCAAACCTCGTGGCGTGCAATTCTTGCACTCTCACCCAGCGATTCAATCCCTGTACCAATCGGCTTATACGGCGGATTCATCGTAACAAGAGAAAACGCCTCCGCTCCAAACACCTTATTGATTTCCCTCAAATCACAATTATATGCCTTAATTCTGTCAGCCAGATGATTAATTTCAATGGAATGGCTGACCTGTTCAAAGGCATTTTGCTGAATATCCAAACAAGATACATTATTAATTTTGCTGTCCCTGAGCCACAAAAAAGGAATAATACCGCAGCCTGTCCCCATATCGAGAGCCTTGTCCCTTGCCTTAATTTTTGCAAAATGGGAAAGTATAACTGCATCAGTTCCAAAGGTGTGGTCAGATGAAACAGCTAATTTTATTTCATCACTTAATCTTTCATAATTATACATAATTTTATTATAGCAAATAGGAATGCTCTTATCAAGCAATATAAAGAAAAAAAGAACGGCAAAATCGCCGTTCTTTCACTATTGTATTCTTACTGCTTAGCACCATTATCAAACATTTCAAGTGCTTTAACAGAAACTGCAAAGCAGTCTGCAAGACCTTCAAGATTCATATTGTCATATGTATCACGACGGGTATGATAGTAATCCTCTAACTTATGGTTAAGACCTGTAATACCTGTTGAACGGAAGCCCGCCTGTGCAAAAGCAGCATTATCTGTTGCACCGCCGAGTGGTGGCACCCAGCCCTTAATGCAGTGAACATTAAGTTCCTGAGCAGCTTCCATAAATAAATCAGAAACATCCTTATCTGCCTTAACTGTACCGTTAAGATCACGATAATTTGTCATAAGATATTTCGGATCATGAATTGTGTCATATGAGAAGAAGAATGTCGGAACATCCTGATACTCACCCTTATGAGCCTCGCACCAAGCCTTTGAACCACGAAGTCCGGCTTCCTCTGAACCGGTAAGAACAACACCAATCTCTGTATTTTCAAAAGTAATGCCTGCATCCTGAAGTGCCTTCATAACAGCAATACCCATATAACAGCCTGAAAGATTATCGTTTGCGCCGTCTACAACTCTTTTTTCATTCCACATCCAGTATAAACCAATTAAAAACGGAACAAAAATCAAGCCGATTAAAGCAAACTTAAAGAGTGGTGACGATTTATCAATCATAGCAAAACCAATACCATTCTGAACAACATACATTATTGATAATACAATATAATAAACAGCACCGACACCGCAGATTATTGCGTGACCTTCAAATCCAACACCGCCAAGCTTATAGTTAACAGGCCATTCCCAAGCTGCGTCAGGATGACCGTTAAAGAAAATTCTGCGCTTAACCTCACCTGTGCAGTGCTTTATAGCTGTCACGTTGTGGCCTGTCTTTTCAGGGAAAAATCTGTCCATAGTCTTTTTATAAAGACCAAACTGTAAAAATGCAATAAGAAGACCGAGAACAATTAATACTGCTGATACAATCGGACAGAAGAAGAACAGAACGATTGCAGCAAGCACAAATGTGATTGTGAAATAAATCCAGCCAAAGAACGAACCGGGATTTTCTTGAAAGCTTTCAACCTTTGCCTCGTCACAGCCACAGTCCTTTTTGAGTACATCTGCCATATACTCACAGGCAATTTTTTCACCCTCTGAGCCGGGATCACGCTTAGGCATATCCTTACAGATGTGGGTAATTTCATCCACCATATACTGAGCATACTCTTTTTTCTTGTTAATGATACTTTTTAAATTCATTGCTACCCCTCCTTAATATAAAACCATTATAACCTAATCGAGTGCTTTTTGCAAGAACGCACGAAGAATTTCACTGTTTGGATTATCAAACACCTGTGAAGGTGTGCCGTATTCCTCAACAACACCATTAGCCATAAACATTATTTTATCAGAAACATTCTTGGCAAACTGCATTTCGTGCGTAACAACAATCATTGTGCTGTCACCTGTTTTCAGAGAACGGATAACATTGAGCACCTCACCTGTCAGCTCAGGATCAAGTGCTGATGTAGGCTCATCAAAGCAGAGAATATCGGGCTTCATAGCAAGCGCTCTTGCAATAGCTACTCGCTGCTGCTGACCGCCTGAAAGCTCACACGGGTATGCCTTAGCCTTTTCGCTTAACCCAACTCGTTCAAGCAGTTCACAGGCATTCGTTTCAATTTCACGAATTCTCTTGGCTTTATAATCCTTGCTCAGTGTACCCTCTTTTTTCATAACCTTAAGCTCATCCTTTAATGCAAGCCTTGGTGCAAGAGTCAGGTTATCAAAAACAGTATATTGAGGAAACAGATTAAACTGCTGAAATACCAGACCGAAATGCAATCTGTTACGTCTTATTTTCTTTTCGTTAAGTGTGCTTCTGTCATCAGTGTCAAAAAGGGTTTCCTCCGATACCTGTATTGAGCCTTGGTCAGCGATTTCAAGAAAATTAAGGCATCTTAAAAGGGTTGTTTTACCACTGCCTGATGAACCTATAATTGACAGCACATCACCCTTTTCAAGTGAAAAATCAATACCCTTCAGCACCTCATTATTACCGAAGCTTTTATGTATATTTTTTACATCCAATATCGCCATATCATCAACCTCTGTAATAATCAAGTTTCTTTTCTATTCTTCCGAAGATAATCGTAAGCAAGCCGTTAAACAGCAGGAAGAACACGCCCGTATAGAATAACGGCCAGATAATTCCCCTTGCCGAAAATCTATCGGCAGCCATTATAATTTCACTTACGGCAATTACTCTTGCAAGCGAGGTATCCTTTACAAGCGTAATAATTTCATTACTCATTGGCGGAATAATTCTTTTTACAACCTGCATAAGAACGACTTTAAAAAAGATTTGCGGCTTAGTCATACCAAGCACCTGACCTGCTTCATACTGTCCCTTTGGTATACTTTCAATACCACCTCTGTAAATCTCCGAAAAATAGCAGGAATAATTGATAACGAAAGCAATCAGTGCGGCTGTAAAACGCACCTTAATCGGAAAATTGAACAGTAATCCGGGAACATAAAGCACCACAAAAAGCTGCAGCATAAGTGGTGTGCCCCTTATAATCCAGACAAAAGTCTTTGAAAGCCATTTAAGTGGTTTGAATTTTGATGTAGAGCAAAATGTTATAATCAATCCCAACGGCAGTGAAAACAAAAGTGTTAACCCAAACAGCTTAACATTTTCACCAAAGCCCTTGAGAAGCTCGGTTGAAACCGATAAAAAGCTACTCATATAATTCCCCTATCACGAATAAACTAATAAAAATTCATTGACGGAAGCACCAAAAAGATGTTTCCGTCGCAAAATAAAAATTTAATTTTTCAAATAAATTATTCAACAATAAGCTGTTCGCCAAGCTTATACTTGTCGGCAATTTTCTGAAGTGTACCGTCAGCAAGAAGCTCTTTTCTTGCCTTGTTAACCTCATCTGTGATGTCGCTTCCCTTTCTGAAAGCAATACCATACTGCTCGTCAGCAAAGCTTGCGCCCTCAACAATAGCAATATCAGCATAGTCAGTACCCTCACCAAGTGAACCGATACCTGTTACATAGTCGATAACAGCAGCATCGGCTGTGCCTGACTTAACCTCCATCATAGCCTTAGCCATACTGTCAACAGCAGTGTAGTTACAGCCTTCAAAGAAAGCGTCAGTCTGTGCAACACCCTCACCTGCTGATTCCTTTTCAGCCACTACTGTTGCACCCTTGAGCGAACCTGCAGCTGAATACTTTTCAACATTTTCAGTTTTGGTAATAAGAACCTGCTTGTTATTCATATAAGGATCTGAAATTGACATTGTAGCAAGTCTGTCGTTATCAATTGTAAGACCGTTCCAGATGCAGTCAATATTCTTTGCATTCAGCTCATTTTCCTTAGCCTCCCAGTTGATTACCTGGAACTTAGGCGTAACGCCGAGCTTTTCGCAAACTGCTTTACCGAACTCAACCTCAAAACCTGTAAGCTCTGTTTCAGCCTCGTCTGTATAATAATCCATAGGAGCAAAAAGAGTGATACCGATAACAAGCTCGCCCTTATCCTGTACATAAGCTAAATCTGAGCTTTGAGCACTGCTGTCAGTACTGTTTTCTTTTTTATCATCTGTCTTTTCTTTTGTGCAGGCAGCGAATAATGAACCCACTGAAACGAGCATTAAAACTGCAAGCAAAACGGATAATACTTTTTTCATTTTTAAATTCCTTTCAAATTTTCATACTGATAGCACGTTAGCACTTTGCTACAGTAAAATGTTATGCATCAATTATAACAGATTGAAATAAAAAAAGCAACAACAAATAAAAAAAGAATTACTAGCCCTTGCGGGCTAGTAATTCCTTGTTGTACTCATTAATAACTACAGTTCTCATATTTCTTACAAACAGTCAGCGTATTGAAACAAATACGTAAGGCAAAAAATAATCAAACTCCAGAGATTAACTACTAATGAAGTACATGATGTTAGTTCTTTTACATTATAGCATACTTTTCACAAAAAGCAATAGGAAAAATCAACTTTTTTCAAAAAAATCGTACATTTTTTTGAAGTTTCAAAGTTAATTAACACATAAGCAAAAGTGTATCATTTCAAAAAACCGTTAACAATCTGCTCCTCTGCTTCCTCAGCGGTCAGTCCAAGGGTCATCAGCTTGACAATCTGCTCACCTGCAATTTTGCCTATAGCAGCCTCATGAATTAACGCTGCATCCAAATCATTTGCAGTGATTTCAGGAACTGCGCTTATTACAGCATTACCCATAATAATCGCATCACATTCAGAATGACCTGTACATTTATTATTTCCGTTTATCTTTGAATAAAAAATCTGTTTTGAGTTATCCTTTGCGACCGAACGTGAAACAACATTTGCACTGGAATTCTCACCATCCATATCAACATCAAAGCTTGTTTCAGCAAACTGATTGCCGTGTGTCATCAGCTTTTCGGTAATCACAATTTTTGCATCCTTGTCAAGCCTTGCCTTTGTCGAACGCTTTGTTGAGTCAATTCCCTTAATCTGAACTGTTTCCATTTCAAGGGAACCACCTTCTTCAACATCAACAATGGTCTGAGGGTTCATAATTCTTTCCCCTGTTCCCTCGCCGGAACCATAGTGTTTTTCAACATATTTCACTTTGGCATTTTTGCCGATATGGAAGGTATGAATGCCCGAATGTGCAGAAAGACTGTCACCTGCATTATGAATACCGCAGCCGGCAACAATAACAACATCAGCATTTTCACCGATATAAAAATCGTTATAAACACATTCCTCAAGCCCGCTTTCACTGATAATTACAGGAATATGAACACTTTCCTTTTTTGTATCAGGTTTAACAATAATATCAATACCCTGCTTGTCCTGCTTTGTAACAATATCAATATTGGCAGTTGTATTTCTTCCTGCCCCCGCACCGTTTGCTCTTATATTATAAGCACCTGTAGGCACTTCATGTAAATCTGCAACCTTCTCAAGCAGCATTTTCTGAATCTGATCCATACTACTCCTCACACTCCTGCTCTGAATAAAATCTGCAGCCGTCGGCACCACCCAGCACCTGACCAAGCATCTCATCCCTGCTGCCGCTTGCCTTAATTTTGCCTGCTGCAAGAATCACGATTTCATCGGCAGTTTTCAATATTCTCTCCTGATGAGAAATAATTATAATAG
>VSOH01000041.1:0-713 GCA_009774735.1 Clostridiales bacterium | reverse complement strand
TAATAGTATTCTCTTTTTTAGACTGCATTCTTTCAAAAACCTTAATAAGATTATGAAAGCTCCATAAATCAATACCCGCCTCAGGCTCATCAAATACAGACAAAGGAGTCTTTCTTGCCAAAACACTGGCAATTTCAATTCTTTTAAGCTCACCGCCCGAAAGACTTGCATCAACATCACGGTTGATATAATCCCTTGCGCAAAGTCCAACCTCTGATAAATACGCACACGCTCCTGCAACAGACAGATTTTCACCGGCTGCCAGGCGTATTAAATCAATAACCTTAACACCCTTAAATCTTACAGGCTGCTGAAAAGCATAGCTTACTCCGAGTCTTGCTCGTTCTGTTATACTCATATCTGTTATATCAACACCATTATAAACAATACTGCCCTGTGTAGGTCTTTCAATACCTGCAATCAGCTTTGCGAGTGTTGATTTTCCACCGCCGTTGGGTCCTGTAATAACAGTAAGCTTATTATCATCAATGGTGTAATTCAAATGGTCAATTATAACCTTTTCTTTGCCGTTTTCTTCAACAGCAAAGCATAAGTCTTTAAATTCAAGCATTTAAAATACCTCTCTTTTTTACATTAAAAAGAATTTTTAATCTAAATTAGTATACCATATTAATATTAAAAATCAACAAAAAACTTATTTATTGTTGGTTGAAATGTAAATTTTGTAATTGTATAATATAATTGTATGGGAC
>VSOH01000040.1 GCA_009774735.1 Clostridiales bacterium | reverse complement strand
GTATAAATACGTCGAATAACGTCTTTGTATTGTAAACCTTAAATGAAATTTTAGTTGACAATATTGTGCTTTAGTGGAATAATCTTCAAAAAAGGAGGATTCATTATGTCTGAAGAAAATGTAAAGAAGAAAAAATTTAAAACCATTGATATTGTCTATATCGGTTTATCTGCTGCACTTATAGCAGTTTGTTCCTGGATTTCAATTCCGCTTACTGTTCCGATTACTCTGCAGACAATGGGTATCTGCCTGACAGCATCGCTGTTCGGAATGAAGCGAGGAACCTTTGCAACAGTTGTTTACATAATACTTGGTGCAATCGGAGTGCCTGTGTTTCAGGGCTTTACAGCAGGCATTGGTATTATCGGCGGTCCTACGGGCGGATATATTGTTGGCTTTCTATTCACCGCTTTGATTGTCGGTTTTGCTTCCGACAAATTCAAGGGCAAGCTTGTACCGCTGATTATTTCAATGGTTATCGGTATTCTTGTTTGCTATGCTTTCGGTACAGGATGGTTTGCTTTTGTTTATGCAAAACAAGGTACACCTGCTACACTTGGCACAATACTTGGCTGGTGTGTAATTCCGTTCTTAATTCCGGATGCTGTTAAAATTGTAGTTGCAGCTATTTTGACAAACAGACTTAAGAGATTTGTAAAATGATTAAAATAAGGTATCATCATTTAATGTGTATCCCACGTTACCGGGGCGAGGGCTACAGTGCTGAATTTTGTGACAATCTGCAAAAAATTAAAGCAGGCTTCAGAGCGAATGATTATGAATTGGTTGATTGCTGTGATGATGTGTGCTGCTTTTGTCCGAATAACATAAATGGAAAATGTGCAGATGAAGAAAAAGTTGCCCTGTATGATATGCGTGTAAAGGAAAAGCTGGAGCGAAATGAAGCTCTTTTACCGGAAGAAATATGCAGTGACTGCTGTTGGTTTGACCTCTGTAAAAAATACAGTAAAAATTAAAATTTTTCTGTTGTATTTTTACATTTATATGTAGTATAATACTGCCAACAAATAGTAAGGAGAAACTGCTATGCATCTTTTAAAAATAGATAAGGAAAATTATATCGGTCAGGCAGATCCGTTTATTCTTGAATCAGGAGGAAGGTATTATATATACACCACCGGTCACGACGGTGTGTATGCTTATCATTCAGATGATTTATTTGAGGGATGGGAGTTTGCCGGCAGAGTAATGACTGTGCCTGATCACGAGGCTTTCTGGGCTCCGAGTGTGATTGAGCTTGATGGTAAATTCTATATGTATAATTCAATTGAAATATATGACGATGAGCCTGATAAGGGCGGTCATAGGGGTGCAATGTTTGTGTCTGAGGCTGATAATCCGCTTGGACCTTTCACGAACGCAACACAGCTTCTTCATCCGTTTTCAATTGATTCTCATGTTGTGAAGAATGAGGCGGGTCTTTTTATTTTCTATTCAACCAATAAGTTTGACGGTGAAAGAATAGGAACATATATTGTTGTTGATAAAATGACGGACCCTTACCATGTCGAGGGTAATCCGGTTACGGTAGTTGAGCCGACACTCGATGAGGATATTTACAGACGTGACAGATATAAAAAGGGGCAGCATTGGCATACAATAGAAGGTGCGTTCTATTTTAAAGAAGGTGACTGGCAGTATGTAATGTACTCAGGCAATTGTTTTGAACAGCCCACATACTATATCGGATATGCACGTGCTAAAACTGATGAAACTGATTTAAGAAAAATCAAATTTGAGAAATATCCGGATGAAAATACTTACCATCCTGTTATTGCAGCAAATGATTTTGAGGAGGGAACCGGTCACCACTCAATGATTAAAAAGGATGACCAGTGGTACGCAGTCTATCATGCAAGGGATTATGATGATGGATTGAATGCCAATGCATTTGATGCAAGAAATGCGAGAATCTGCAAGCTGAATGTTAAGGATGGTATAATTACAGCGGAAAGATATAAGGATAAGGTTTAGCAGCAAAAACACCATTGCAACAGCAATGGTGTTTTGTTATATCTGATTATATTTTTCTGATGCTGATTTCACCGCTTCTGAGAACTTTGTGTTCTCCGTTTTCAAGCTCAACCTCAAGTCCGCCTGTTTTATCAATGGCAATTGCGGTGGCCGGTGTTGCTTCACCGTTTTGAATAAATATGATTTTTTCACCTATAACGAGAGAATGACTGCGGTAATAATCAATAAAACTTTTAATATCGCCGTTTGCAATTTTAACAAGCTCGTTGCAAACTTCAGCAATCAAAAGACTTCTGTTTATTCTTTCATCAAGATTGCCGGCATTTTCAACATCGTCGGGGAAGTCATCAGTGCTTATATTTATACCGATACCGATAATAACATTGCTGACAATGCCTTCTTCAAAATTCGTGATTGCCTCTGTTAAAATTCCGCAAATTTTTTTACCGTCAAGGTAAACGTCATTGACCCATTTGATTTTCGGTTTTTTGTTGGTTGTTTTTTCAATTGCCCTGCATACAGCCACAGATGCTGCAGTGGTGGCTGTAACGGCATTCTGAAGCGGAAGAAGCGGATTTAAGACAAGTGAAAAATAAACACCGGTGCCGGATGGTGAATAAAAGCTTTTTCCCTGTCTGCCTCTGCCTGCACTCTGCTGTTCGGCAACAACTAAAAATTCTCCGCTTCTGCCCTCGGCAATCAAACGCTTGCAGCAATTGTTGGTGCTGTCAACCGTGGTATAATAGATTACGTCAATATCGTTTTTTATGTAGCGCTTGATACTTGGTGCAGAAATTATATTTCCGCTTTCAATAAGTCTGTAGCCTTTATTTGTCACAGCATCTATTTCATATCCTTCGCTGATAAGCTTTTTTATGCTTTTCCATACAGCGGCACGGCTTTTTCCGAATTTTTTTGCAAGCTCCTCACCGCTGATATAATCTGTTGTGTTCAACAGTACAAAAATGATTTCATCTTTTAATGACATTGTTTACTCCTTGTTAAAATAAGTTTACAATCTTTGTAAATTAAAGGTGCTGAAAGCAATTGCTCAAAGCACCTTTAATTTATTTTTTGATATAAAATATTGCTAAAGTTTTAGGACCGCAGTGCGATGAGATTGTGCAGCCGGCATCTGCAGTGATAACCTCGGTGAATTTGTTTTTACCTTCAATTACACCCTTTGCAAAGCTGATGATTTCAGGATTTATGTCACCGCTGTTGGCTATTACGACTCTTGCAGGATCAAATTTATTAACATCCTTTAAGCTGTCACTGATATATTGCTTATATACCAAATCAATTTTGCCTCTGTATTTTTTAGCAACGTCAAGTCTGCCGTTTTCATCAACTGCTATGCTTGGCTTAATACCAAGCACATTTGCACTGAATTTAGCAACACCTGAGCATCTGCCGCCCTTATGCAGGTATTCAAGATTGTTTAAAACAAATGTAGTGCTTACCTTTGGTACAAGTGAGTTGACACGGTTGTATATTTTTTTTGCATCAAAGCCTTTTTCTCTGAAATCGCAAGCCTTTAAAACCAAAAGTCCCATTGCAGTACAAAGGCTTTTTGAATCAATGCAGTATACATCTTCAAACTCTGCCGCTGCAATGCAGGCATTCTGATAGCTTGATGATATGGCGGAGCTTAAACCGATGTGGACGACTGCTTTACCCTGTTCGGTAAATTCCTTGAATACAGTATTGTACTGGGCAGGTGTTACAGCAGCGGTTTTCGGTAAATCCCCTGTTTTATTAACATAAGCATAAATGTCACGGGGGAAAATATCCACACCGTCCGAATATGATTTATCACCTAACAGAATAGATAAAGGCAGAATTGTAATATTATTTTTTTCAATAAGGTAATTAGGCAAATCGCAGGTTGAATCTGCCGTAATCATAACTTCTTTCAAAACATCACTCTCTAAAATGGTAATTTGTGACAGGAAATAATTAATCCTGATTTTCATAAGATTATAGCATAATGCCAAATGTTAATCAACAAAAACAGAAAAGTGTTTATTATTAGTTTATTATTTGCCGAAAATGATTTGAACTCTGCCCAGCTTGTCGCGGTCGTAGGTTTTATCAAAATAAATAAACAATGTATTATCTCTGATAGCAGCAGAATAGGATATATCATCCTTTCCGTCATTTACCAAAACAGAAAATCTGCCTTCATCAAGCTGCGTCTTGTCAAAGCTGAATCCGTCTTTTGCAATTATTGATATTCCGTTTTGTGAGAAGATGATATGTTCTGCATTTTTTATATCACTTGTTTCACCTGCAAGAGCTTGCTGTGAATGAATTGCCGAAGTATTTACAGTAAAGCTTGCGTCAACTGATTTTATTACCTTGCTGTTGCTCTGTGCTGCAGGGCTTGTGTTATTGATAGTATAAGACCAGTTTTCTTTTGCAGATTCACGGGGATCGGTCACTTTGTATTCGTCAAGTGTTTCAAAGCTGATTGTTTTTGGCTTTACCTGGAATTTTCCCTCATTAATCATCATTTCTGTATGAATATTTCCGATATGATGATTTTCTTTTGATTCATTGTAATTTACAATAACCTGTATATCAAGTGTTATTGTGCCGTCCTCTAAAATATTATAAACACCAAGCCCGCGGTTATACTTTAGGATGGTATAATAATGCTTTTTTGTATCACTCAGCGCCAATGCGTAGCTGACATGTTTGTTATCTGTTAAACCTGTTTCCTCATCATAGGTTATTTGCTCATTAATGTCATTCATTGCAAACTGAAGGATTTTTTTAGTTTTAAGCTGTGTTACTTCAAATTTAATTGCATTGTTGAAAACATCCTTCCAGGTGCTTTCACGGGCGATTGAATATTGAAGCTTTTTAACACCGTCAACAGTCTGCCGGGTAATAAGATAAAGCTCATATGAATAAACAGTTTTACCTGTTACTTTAGTTGAGCTGTCCACTGTCCGGATAATCAGTTCCTTATTGCCGTCACCGTCAAAGTCATTATAATAGAGTTCAGGCACAGCTATGGCAATGGACTTTTTCCAGCTTGAAAATGCGAGCTCCAGATTGTCGGCGGAAACAAGAGTTGCAGTTTCACCGTCAAAAAACAGCTTGTAACCGCTTTCCTTATTTTCAGCAATGAGCTCATTTGTTTTAGGCTCAGTGCTTTTTGCTTCGGTTGTTATATAATTGGCATTGTTTTCCTGTGCTTTTTTGTTTTTATAGCTGACAGAAAATGCAAAGGCAATTATAACTGCAATCAGTATTGCAATTAACGGTAATATTTTTTTCATTTATTCAGTCCTTATTAATATACGTCATCATATTTGAACAAAACCTTTTCACTTTTAACAATATGGTAGCAGCCTCCGTTTGCCAAAGAAAAAATCGGTCCGTCGTGTTTGAGTGAATCGCTGTATACATCAATAACATTGATTTCGTTTTTGCCAAATTCAAGATAAAGCCGTTTTACTTTTTCCTCATCACGACAATTTTCGCCGATAATAGCGCCTGTTGCTCTGTTATGCTTCGTGCAAATCAGTTTTTCAAAGCCCAGTCTTTTCTGAATTTCCTCAAGCAGAAAATCGGGGGAGGCACTGATTACAACAGAATATCTTTTTCTGTCGGCAAACCAATTATGTACTTCGTTTTCGTGCTTGTCCCAAAAGCCGTTGACAGCCTTTTTGAGCGGAACAAACGGAACAAATAAAAAGCAAAGCTTTTTGAAGTCGGTAAAGCTGATCATTTTCATAAGCATTAAAATTAATGCAATTATGAGAATAGGCGCAGCAAACGGCAGCAATAAAATCAAATAAGGATAGTGCAGCAAACAGTAGCCGGCAAAGAGCGAGCCGCTGTCAAAGGGCACAATCGTTCCGTCAAAATCATAAATATCAATATCCATTATATGCCCTCTTTGTTAAAATCAATGGTTATTGCTTTGTCTGACTCAAACGGAGTGAGCGTTATGCCTGCACAGGTTAACATTCTTTTGCTTGCTTTAACCAAATCGTCCTCTGCGTATTTATCACTTATGTAAATTACCTCTTTTATTCCGCACTGAATTATAGCCTTTGCACATTCATTGCAGGGGAAAAGAGCCACATATATACGGCAGCCCTTAAGACTGTTTCCTCCTGCATTTAAAATAGCATTAAGCTCTGCGTGGCAGACATAGGGATATTTTGTGTTGCTGTTCTTGTCAGCCTTTCTGTCCCATGGGAATTCATCATCACTGCAGCCTCTTGGAAGTCCGTTATATCCGACTGACATTATTTTATTATCATCATTTACAATACAGGCACCAACCTGTGTGCTGGGGTCCTTGCTTCTTTGTGATGCAAGAATTGCAACCCCCATAAAGTATTCATCCCAACTGATATAGCCTTCTCTTTTAGCCATAATTATTCACCTTTTAAAGCATCTACAAATTCGTCAAGCTCGCTGCCTTTAACCTCGTTTATTTTTCCCTGATCAACAAGCTGGTTAATCTGCGGGTTAATCGGCAGTTTTGCAATGACAGGAACACCGAGCTCATGCGCAGTTTCATCAATTTGTGATTCACCGAAAATATTTATTTTTTTTCCGCAGTCAGGGCAGCAGTAATAGCTCATGTTTTCAACAAGACCAAGCACAGGTACATTCATCATTTTAGCCATATTATAAGCCTTGCTGACAATCATTTTAACTAAATCCTGTGGTGTTGAAACAATTACGATTCCGTCAACAGGAAGGCTCTGGAAAACAGTCAGTGCCACATCGCCTGTTCCGGGAGGCATATCAACAAAAAGATAGTCAAGCTCGCCCCAGCGGACATCACTCCAGAATTGCTCAATAACACCGCTGATAACAGGACCACGCCATACAACAGGCGAGTTAACATCGTCAAGCAACAGGTTAATGCTCATTATTTTTACACCATTATCGGTAACAGTCGGCAGCAGGCATTCGTCATCCTGCATTGCACGTGAGCTGATACCAAAGGATTTTGGAACGGAAGGACCTGTTATGTCAGCATCAAGAATACCGACCTTTAAGCCTGCGGCTGCACATTTTGATGCCAGCATACAGGTTACAAGGCTTTTTCCTACACCGCCCTTACCGCTTACAATTCCGATAACCCTTTTTATATTTGAATACTTGTTCATCGGCTTTAAAAAATCTTCCCTGCCGGGCTTTCTGTCCGCACAGTTTGATTTACAGCTTGAACAATCGTGATTGCATTCACTCATAATTTCACCTTCATATATTCATGTTTATAATTTAATATTTTAGTCTATCTAATATAGCATATTAAGCCCTATTAATCAATAGGAGCGAATAAGTGTTATTACCTTGCCGAGAATGGTGCAGTTATCAACTATGATAGGCGGGTATTCATCATTTTCGGGCTGAAGTCTGATATAATCATTTTCCTGATAAAATCTTTTGACTGTTGCCTCGTCATCAATAAGTGCAACAACGATTTCGCCGTTTTCAGCCACAGGAGTCTGGTTAACAATAACAATATCGCCGTTTAATATACCTGCATTAATCATAGAGTCACCCTTAACATGCAGAGCAAACAAATCGTCGCCTGTTACGCCTGAAATTGCAACATATTCCTCAATCTGCTGGGTGGCAAGAATCGGCACACCGGCAGTAACCGTTCCGATAACCGGGACGTGCCTGATATTTTCAGCACCGCCTGCAAGACGGATTGTGCGTTTTAAATTAGCATCACGTTTAATCAGGCCTGCTTCCTCCAGAATATTCAGATTGTATTGAACAGAGGAGGTAGAGCGAAGTCCGACAGCAGCGGCTATTTCTCTGACAGAGGGAGCAACGCCTGTCTGAGAGATTTTGTTTTTTATATATTCAAAAATAGCATTTTGAGTTTTGGATAAATTATTCATATGCCCTCCATAAAGTTTAACTGTTAATTATAATTAATATGTGCTATACTATCTATATAATAGCATTATAAAGACTGCCTGTCAAACATTTGTGTCAATGATTTTATTATTTTTTTATTTCTATGAAAAAAAGTGTTGACAAATTGTTCTATATACGATATAATCTTGCTTGCACAAATCCATATGGCTTTATAGCTCAGTTGGCTAGAGCATGCGGTTCATACCCGCAGTGTCACTGGTTCGAATCCAGTTAAAGCCACCATGGCCCGGTGGTCAAGAGGTTAAGACACCGCCCTTTCACGGCGGTAACACGGGTTCAATTCCCGTCCGGGTCACCAAATGAAAAGGCAACCGCTTTTGCGGTTGCCTTTTTTACAATCATTTGGGCGGATGGGAATTGAAACGAACTCTGCAAATTGGAACGAAGAGAAATTTGCAGGAAAAAGCTCCGGTGGAGCTTTTGATAGCTGAGAAGAAATTCCCGTCCGGGTCACCAAAGTAAAACAACCGCTTTTTCGGTTGTTTTTTTATATATTATTCAGGAAAATACATTGTGAAGTGCCCCTCAATAGTTTTTTTGGTAAATTTTGGCAATTTTTGTCAAAATATGTTGAATTAATCTTTAAGCTATATTAAAATAAAATGGTAAAAATAATGAATGGGGATTAGCTATGGCTAAAAATGTTGATTCCGAAAAAACTAATAAAAGAGCACAAGAAATTTGGGATGAGTATGGACCGTTAGTAAAAAGGCTGTGTTATCAAAGGCTTTCAAGTGCTCCGCAGGAGGCAGAGGATGTTATATCGGAAATCTGTCTGGCGTTGCTCAATACTCTTTATGACGGTAAGGACATAGAGCATCCAAAGTCCTGGCTTTACAGTGTAAGCAGAAATCTGATTAATAAAAAATATGAAGAGCTTAACAGAAGGCGAAAAAGATTTGTCAGTCTGGATGATTTCAACTACTGTCATAAATTATCCTATGAAATTGATATGCTTGAGCCAAGAGTCAGAGAAGAGGATATTATGAATATTAAAAAGGAGATTGAGCACGAATTATCTCCCGAGGATAATGTTCTGCTTGACTTGATTTACAGAAAGAAGAACAAGCACAGAAAGATTGCTAAACGGTTAAAAACAACTGAAAATGCAGTTACACAAAGAAATTATCGTTTGAAACGTAATATCAAGAGCAAGGCTCACAGGAAAATGGAAGATTTTATTAATAATTTGTAAACAATTAAACTTTTTTAAAATTTGTGTGTTACTTTTTAATAAAACCGTAACTATATGGATGAGGCAATAGAATTATGAAAAAAGAAACGTTTATGGCAATATTAGAGGAAGACTCAATGATCTTAACCGAAAAACAGCTTTGGGAGATGATTGATGAAGAACTTGCCAAGGATCCGTCTGAGATGGATACCGATTTAGTCGACCTTTGTTTAGATGCTCTTGACGGAAAATTTGATGATGAGGAAATAAGACAACTCAATTCAAGAAAAAGGCTGAGACCGGGCAAAATACTTTTAGTGGCGGCGGTTATTGTATTGATACTTGGAATTTCTCTTCCTGTCTGTGCAAAGCATCTGAACTTAAATACGGGTGAAGGCATTGTTCATTATACAGGCGATCATTTTAAGGTTAATATGACTTCCTCTCAAAACAGTGTAGATGTTTTATCTAAGCTTGAAAACGAAAATCTTAATGCAATTATTCCAAATGAGCTTCTTAAAAGCGAATATATTTATGACAATTATAGAGTGCATAATGATAGTAATGAATTTAAAACATATGCAGTGGATTTTGGGAACAAAGATTTTACAGGAACTATTACTATAAACAAGTATAATGATGACTATGATTTCGCAATTGGTCAGAATTTTGCTAATGAGGACTTTGAAGATTTTGAACAAATCAAAAAAAATAATATAGAAATTCTTGTGTTCGGTGATAATGAAACCTCATACATTTATTATATTGTTGATAATATGGAATATAGTATTTTGTTGAACTGTGATTATTCTGTTGCTTACAATATTGCAAAAACATTATAAGGAGAATAATCAGTGAAAAGTTTTTTTAAAAAAGCAGTATGTGTTATATTTGCAGTATGCATGCTTTTGCCTGCAAATATCTGTGCTATGGCAAGTGATGAATATGCACCTGAAACAATTGAAGCACAAAACGAGGATATGGCAAGAATCAGCGGTTTAATTGCAACATATTATATAGGCGTTACAGGAAGCGGAACAAGTTTATCATTTGTTGCAAAAATTGTATGCAAAACAGAGGTCGTAAAAAGCGGCTTTAAGGAAATTGTGATTCAGAGAAGAAAAAGCAGTACAGACAGTTGGTCTAACTATTTAACATATAAAGATTTATATGCAGACGGCAGTTCTTATTCTTATGCAAAAACAGTGACGATAACAAGTGGTTATCAGTATCGTGCAACCTGCAAGTTCTATGCAAAGAAAAACCTTCTTTCAACACAGACACTCAGTGCAACATCAAATACCGTATATATTTAAAATAAAATCTGTTTTATAGCAACAAAACCCTACTGATGTTTTAAAAACACCGGTAGGGTTTTATTTATGTATTAAGAT
>VSOH01000004.1 GCA_009774735.1 Clostridiales bacterium | reverse complement strand
ATTATACTTTATATTACTTGCATAATCAAACAAATCAAAATCAAAGTTTTTACTTTTAATTTTAAACATTGCCGAAGAGCTGTCATATGAAACAACATTTATTGCATTTTCATTTTTTATAAGCTGAATATGATTGTTTTTTGCATATAACGCCGCAGCCGACCCGTCAGGTGCAAAAATCTTACTGCTGCCTATATTCAAAAAATTAATTGAAATTGCTTTTAAGCTTTCCGACAGCACCATATTCAGATTATTAACATTACTCATATTCAATTTTGTCAATGACGGAGCAAAAAGCATTTTCAAGTCAGAAGCATCATACGAAAGTTCTTTGCAGGTCGGAATCCACAGCACTTGCAAAGGCGACTGCTTATCACCATGAAGTGTCGGGTCTGTTTTAGTATCAATATAATTCGCACATTTCGGCATATAAAGAACCTTCAGATTATTTGACGCCTTAAAACCGGAAGACATTCGCATAATATTGTCAAAATACATTTCTTCAACATAAGAATTGTCAAAACATTTCGGATCAAGCACACCGGTTATATTTGGAAGTTTTAACACTCTTATGTGGGAATAGGTTATGTATTTTTCAAGCAGACTGAAATTTTTCACTTTCGGAGCATCAAATGTATCAATATAACAAAACGACAATGCATCACTTGCCAGTGTGTCAACATTTGATGCATCGAAAGTCTTAAGCATTGTACAGCCGTCAAAGCAATGTGTACCAAGATATGAAACCTTTTCAGCATTAATTTTCTGCAAATATTTACAGTATGCAAAATCATAGTCACCTATTCTCTTAAGCTGTGGCGCGTTCACATTGATAAGTGTTGATGATGTAAAAACATTTTTAGCACCTGTATAATGCACGGCATTCGGAATATCGAGATAAACGATACCGGTGCCCTCAAAATCACTGCTGTTAAGTTTAGTGAGCTTTTCACCAAAATCAATAGAATGAAGCATTGTGCAGTTTTTAAATGAACCGCTGACACTGCTGACATTCGGCATTATTTCATCACGCAGATTACTGCAGCCTGAAAAAGCATTTACAAGTGTAGCAGCACCAATAGCAGTTATATGCTTAAGGGTTCTGAGATTTTCAAAGCCATGGTTTATTTTCTTTACAGTATCCGGCAAAACAACAGAAGTGACCTGAGAGTTGGAAAAAGCTTTTTTCCCAATCTCAACAGGTGTAATTCCATTGATTTTTTCAGGAACAATTATATTCTTTTGATCGGAATCAAAGGATGTTATAACACCAAAAATATTTATTTTGAAATCCTTTTCGGAAGCATAGTGCAAAACAGAATAATGACAAGACTTTATATCACTTAAATACCCCTCATTATCAAAAACAGCATAGTTAATCTGAACATCATTATCTATATTTATCGGTTTATCATAAACAATTCCGTTTCGCAGAGTAGGAACTGACAAATCTGTTGTGTAAATTATCTTTCCATTCTCAGGTATATTTTCAAAACTCAGGGTCTGAGGGGTATCATATAGTTTTTCCTCCAAATCAGGTTCTGCGCACAATGTACGCTCATTCACAATATTTGTTATACTAAGCATACCGCTACCAAAATATGCAGCCTCGTCGTCATCCATAGCAATACTGTTAGACAATATAGTCTGCTTAATTTCCGACGGCTTACTATCAGGCTGATTCATCAAGACATATGCACAGGCTGAAGACACAAAGGGGGCAGCAAGTGAAGTGCCCGAACTGCTTGAATAAGAATTATTAAGAGCAGCAGTATAAACATTTTCACCTGGTGCAGCAACATCAATTTCATCACCATAATTTGAAAAACTGCTGATATGCATTTGACAGTCATATGCACCTACAGTTATTGCAGAGTCTGCACCCGCAGGTGACAAATATTTTGTCGGAAGATTATCATTGCCTGATGCTATAACAACAGTTATACCGGCAGCAACAAGACGCTCGCAAAGCTCTGCCTGCAAATCTTCTTCTTCAAAATTGTAAGCACCGAAGCTTAGATTAAGAATATCAGGCTTATCCTTTTCACTTAAAATATATTCTGCGACCGCAATAAACTGAGCAACCGTGCCCTTTCCAAGGTTGTTTAAAAACTTGTATGGTTTAATTTTTACATTTGCAGGTGTGGACTCAGCTATAATTCCTGATACAGCAGTACCGTGCCCTTCATCATCAGATGAGTCATTCGGTTTACCGCTGCTGCTGAAATTTATATTATTTTCTATGATTCTATCTGCAAAGAGCTTGTGACTATAGTCGATGCCTGAATCAATGACTCCGATAACAATTTCATCATAATCGTCACTGTTATAATGATTTTTATTATTTTCTATATCAAGATGCTCGTAGCTCCACATATCCGCATCAGTGCTCACTTCACCATCAGCAGAATCCTCCGCCGCTGTTATAATACTATCACTGCAAAGCTCATAGCCTTTTGAAGCAAGCATTTCTTTATCGCTTTGAAAGCTGTCATCATCCTCATACTGCAGAATCTGATAACCAATACCGAAAATTGATGAAACAGAATTGGTATCTGTAAGCTCTTCATCCGTTTTTACAATAATTCTGTTTGTAGACAGACCGATATTATTTTTATCTTCATCAAACTTCTGTTCATAATCATTATAGCTTGATGTAAGGCTTTTCAAATCAGATACAAAGGATAGTACTTCATTTTCAGTGTATTCTTTCTGACGGGAAAAGCGTATAGGTATACCTGTAAATAATGACGCTAACAGTGCAATAGCCACAAGGATTGAAAAAGCAGAATTCACTGATTTTTTGACCGTGAACATTATAAATACACCCCAAAAATAAATATAATACTCCTATTACATCATATCATTATTGTTCTTATTTTGTCAATACACAATAAAAAATCACAGCCGTATTTCGGCTGTGATTTTTTATATTTTATACTGATATTACTGAATGCTTTCCTTAACCTTAGCTGCCTTACCAACACGGTCACGAAGGTAATAAAGCTTAGCACGGCGAACCTTACCGTGACGAACAACGTCAACCTTAACAACATTTGGTGAATGCATTGGGAACACTCTCTCAACACCAACACCATATGAAAGGCGGCGAACTGTAAAAGTCTTAGAAATACCTGAGCCCTTAACAGCGATTACTGTACCCTCAAACATCTGGATTCTTTCACGAGAACCCTCACGGATGTTAACTGATACCTTAACAGTATCACCGATACCGAACTTTGGAAGTTCTGCCTTAATGCTGTCCTGCTCGATTAATTTAAGTGCGTCCATTTTAATTTCCTCCTTATTATTTATGAGATGTTCATAACAAAATCTAATGAAATTGAAAGCGGACCATCCATTTTAAATGCTCACACATTGGGCATTTAAGCTCGTTGCAAGAGATACAACGGAACAAATGCTGATATATAATATCACACTATTATTGAAAATGCAAGCATTTTATCTAAATTCTTTACAATCCTTATCAAGAAGTGCTATTCTTGCAATACTTTTCCACTCAAAATCCATATCAATCAACCTTATGATTGTGTCAAAAAGTAATGACGGATTCAGATTTTTTTCTCCGCCTGCAAGCAAGCGGATATTAAGAATAATTATATCATCCCTGATTGAAATATTATATCTGTCAATAAAAGGCTTGATATTCGTTTCTTTAAGGACCTTTCTTCTTCCCTGCTTGCCTTTCTTCAATGCGGTTATTTCTTCACCTGAAAGCAAGTCGGAAATTTTCCCGAGTGCTTCTTCATTATCTGCAAACTGAAATTTATATACATAATCACTATATACAATTTCGCTGTTATCACGGAAATTGTCATAAACATCAACAATCTTCAAATCAGAAGGCAAAACAGCATTCATTCTGCTTTTTATATCAGCATTGTCAATACTGTCAATCAGTCTTATATCAACACTCTCGCAAAGGCTTTCAACACCAAGTGACAGAGGCAGTGAAAAGCTCATATAAGGATGAGGATTAAAACCCTCAGTATACCAAAGCGGTATTTCTGCTCTTTTAAAAGCTCTGCTCATCGCACGGTTAATATCAAGATGACTGATATATTTCAGTCTGCCTGTTTTAGAAAAACGAAGTCTAACCTCTCGCATCACAATTACCTCCGTTTAACTTATTGGCACCGCAGCCTGCACATTTAATTCTGCAGTGAGGTGTGGTTTCATTCATATGAGCCTTTTTATTTTCATTTTCAAGGAACTTTCTGCTGACACCGAAATCAAGGTGATCCCAAGGCAGAAGTTCTGTAAATTCACGTTTTCTGTGTGTATAGAAATGCGGATCAATACCACATTCATCAAAAGCCTGCATCCAAGCATCAAAATTAAACTGATCATCCCAGGAATCAAATTTGCATCCAAGTTCAAATGCATGAAGCAGCACTTTCCCAAGTCGTCTGTCACCACGTGCAAGAACACCCTCAAGCAGAGATGTCGGCGTTTCGTGATAAGACACTTTTATCTTCTTTGACGGAATACTTTCAAGCAAATGCTTCTGCTTTGCTTTCAGCGAGTCCATTGTATCCTCAGGCTCCCACTGGAACGGGGTAAATGGCTTTGGAATAAATGAAGCACAGGAAATTGAAACCTGACATCCACTCCCCTTCTGCCTTTTAGGATTTTTATAAAAGGCATGAATAACCTCCATACCGAGATTTGCAATACCCTCAATATCCTCCATTGTTTCTGTCGGCAGACCCATCATAAAATAGAGTTTAACGGATGACCAGCCATTGTCAAAGGCTTTTGTGCAGGTTCTTATAACCTCTTCCTCCGTTACGTTTTTATTAATAACGTCACGAAGTCTTTGTGTACCTGCCTCAGGAGCAAATGTGAGTCCCGAGCGTCTGACCTTATTAAGCTGTTCAACAAGCTTGTCCGAGAAATTATCAACTCTGAGGCTTGGCAGTGACAGATTAATATTTTCCTTTACAGTCCAGGCAATAAGCGTAGTAAGCATATTGTTAACATCACTGTGGTCACTGGTAGACAAAGAACAAAGCGATATTTCATCATAGCCTGTTGAATCAATGAGTGCTCTGCATTGTTCATTTATTGTATCTACACTTTTTTCTCTTATCGGTCGATAAATAAATCCCGCCTGACAGAAACGGCAGCCGCGAATGCATCCTCTGAAAATTTCCTCAACGGCTCTGTCATGAACAATGTTTATATAGGGCACAACAAATTCCTTTGGATAATAGACCTTGTTCATATCGCTGATAATAGATTTTTTAACCTTTTCAGGAGCATTGTTAATAGGCTTGAGTTCTTTAAGCGTACCATCATCATTATAGCTGTCCTCATAAAACGAAGGAACATATATACCTGTGATATCTTTTGCCTTCTGCAAAAACTCCTGCTTTGACAAGCCCTTTAATTTACACGCTTTAAGCAACTCAATCACTTCAATTGTTGATTCCTCGCCTTCACCAAGGAAAATAATATCAGCAAAATCAGCAACAGGCTCAGGATTACAGCAGCAAGGACCGCCAAAGCACACAATCGGTGTTAAACCCTTTCTGTCACAGGACTTAAGAGGAACACCTGCCAAATCAAGCATATTGAGTACATTTGTATAACAAAGCTCATACTGCAGTGTAAAGCCTATCATATCAAAATCTCTGATATAATCTCCGCTTTCAAGCGCAAAAAGAGGAACACTGTTTTTTCTGAGCTGTTCCTCCATATCATTATCAGGTGCAAAAACACGTTCACACCAGGCATCTTTTCTTTCATTGACTAAACCATAAAGTATTTTCATACCAAGGTGGCTCATACCGATTTCATATGTATCAGGAAAGCAAAACGCATAGCGGATATCAACTTCATTCTTATCCTTCACAACAGCATTAAGCTCGCCGCCTATATATCTTGCAGGCTTCTGAACATACTGTAATAATTTTTCAACCTCTTTTTTCATACAAACCCTCAATAATTAAAACTATATATAATTAAATAACAAACTATAAATATCAAAGAAAACGATTTATAAACAACAAGCATATAGACTGCTAACGGAATTAAAAGTGCTAAAGTAATACATCCAAGCACTTTTGACAGTCTGTAGCTGAACAACCTGATTACCCTGCCAAAATCAATTGGATAAACCGGCAGCATATTAAGCACAAACAAAAGCAGATTAATCTCATTTTTCAGCAGCAGATACAGCACCAGATTTACCAAAGGACCTGCAAGAAGAACAAGACATTCTTTCGTTTTTGACAACGGTGTACTGTACTTCAATGCCAAACCGTAATATGACAGTTTTAAGCTGTCGGGTTTACCGCCGCAAATCAATAACACAAAAAAATGACCTGACTCGTGCAATGCAGAATAAATAAGCAAATCAATAATACTTTCTGCACCAAGCAAAACAGCAAATGAAAGCATTAGAAAAAAAGAGTAATCCACTGTCAGATAAAAACCGAAAAGCTTAATTCTCACCTAATCACCATAAAATAATACGACAGGCGATGAATAATAATTACTTCTTATTTCTTTTATCTATATAGCTTTGCAGAATTACAACTGCAGAAACTGCATCAACCGTATTCTTCCGCTTTTTACCGCAAACATTGTTAGAAGAAAGAATATCGTGAGCAATAACAGTTGTTAATCTTTCATCCTCAAAATCAACAGGAATATCAATTTCACTTTTCAAAAGCTCTCCAAGCTCACGGCACTTGTCAGCTCTGAAGCCATAGCTGCCATCCATATTTCTTGGCAGTCCGATTACAACCATTTCAGCCTTTTCTTTATTAATTATTTCAATCAGCCTTGCAGCAAGCTTCGGCTGATAAGATTCTTTAATCACCGCATAGGCACTTGCAAGTATTTCACGAGCATCACAAAAAGCAACACCTGTTCTTGCATCACCATAATCAATTGACATAATTTTCATACACAATTACCATTTTGCAAAAAGGGAAATCGGAATGTTCCGATTTCCCTATAATATTTAATTATCATTTTCTCCGCTGGCAGCCGTAGTTTCAGGTGCAGCAGTTGTTGTGTTACCGCCTGAATTGCTGTTACTGCTGCTCTCACTTGTATCAGCAGACTCCTGCTTTCCGGTCGTTGCCTCAGCATGACCGCCGCAATAGCCCGGCAGATTGTCAGCATCATACCAGCCATAATTGCCTGAACCGGATGACAGCTTGCCGCAGGAGCTGCAATATGCTCTCTGCACTATACCATCAAATTCGGGGAATGTTGATGACAAATCTTCTCCCCTTGCTTCAAGCTTTTCATAAACTTCACCAAACACGGTTTTCCAAATGGTGCCCGCAGGGTTGCTTGACAGACTGTAATGAACTTCTTTAGGGGTATCATAGCCATACCACACAGCAGCTACAAAGTTTGGTGTGCCGCCTACAAACCAACGGTCCTTATCATCATTAGTTGTACCGGTTTTACCAAAGCATTCAATACCCGAAAGCTTATATGAGGTACCTGTACCCTGTGTCATAACTGTCTGCAGCAGCTTATTCATAAGCCAAGCAGTACTTTCACTCAAAGCCTCCTGCTTTGTTTCATCAGGCTTCTTTTCAATAATCACATTATCCTGACTGTCTGTAACCTTATAGTAAGAATAAGGCTCATAATAATTGCCGCCGTTGCCGAACGAAACATATCCGGCCGTCAAATCAAGAACAGTTGCACCATTGGTTAATGAGCCCAATGCCAACGGACCGTAATCAACGTCACGTATACTGTCAATTGTTGAAAGGTGGAAATTTTCTGTAAGGAATTCATATGAATAATCAACAGAAATCATATCAAGTGTTCTTGCTGCAACAGTATTGAGTGACTGTGCAAGACCATACTGCAAGGTGACATTATTGCTTGAATAACCACCGCCCTGATTATGAGGCCACGGCTCACCCTCAACCTGCATAAACGGTGCATCCTTAATGTGTGTTGACCAGTAAATATTTACATTATCATCATTTTTACTTTTTTCAAGTGCAGGTGCATAAACAGAAAGTGGCTTTATAGATGAGCCGGCAGGACGTGTTGACTGAGATGCTCTGTTAAGAAGCATTGCACCTTTATTCTTGCCTGTACCGCCGATTATGCCGAGAACTCTTCCCTCATAATCCATAATACACATAGCACCCTGAACTGTTTCATCGGGCATACGTTTATAATTCTCGTATACATCCTCAAGCGAATCCTGAACATCAAAATCAATTGCAGAATAAATCTTAAGACCGCCGCCATAAACAAGGTCGTGAGCTTTTTTACTTGTATAGCCCATTTTCTGCAAATCTTCCTGAACAGAGCTGATAACAAAGTCGACATAATAATTTGTGATATCATCGTTATCCTTTTTCACAGACTGCTCTTTAAGCTGTGAGCCTTTATAATTTTCACTGTTTGTGAAAATCATTTCATAGTCCATAGCCTCCTTATACTGCTCATCATTAAGGAAACCGTTTTCTTTGGAATTCATTTCACCAAGAATCCATTCCTGTCTTGTTCTGTTATTTTCAGGATTAATCAAAGGATCATAATAAGTAGGCGCCTTTGTAATTGCTGCAATGCTGGCACACTCTGCTGCATTAAGGTCTGAAACCTCTTTGCCGAAATAAACCTCTGCGGCAGTTTTAACACCATAACAGCCGTTTGAAAGATAAATTGTATTGAGATAAGCCTCAAGAATTTCTTCCTTGGTATAATTTCTCTCAAGATTAAGTGCTCTTAAAATCTCATTGAACTTTCTTACATAGGTTACCTTGTTGTCGTCAGTCAGGTTCTTGATCAACTGCTGAGTAATTGTTGAACCGCCCTGGTCATTCTGTTTGATAAAAACACCAATCGTTCTTTTCCAGTCAACACCGTGGTGCTTTCTGAATCTCTTATCCTCGGTAGCGATAATGGTATTAGGCATATATTCGCTCATTTCATCAAGATCAACCCAGATACGGTTTTCCTCACCATGAAGTCGTGTAATTTCAACAATATCGTCACCATCATTGCCGTAAATGAATGAGGTTTGATTCTGAGAAAGAGCCTGCTCTGTCAAATCAAACACAGGGTCGCCGTATACCACACTGTAACCGTAAATAGCAATAACCGAAAAACAAACTATACCCACTACGCCAACAATCATCAGCATACCAAGGATAACCTTAGCAACATTATTCAAGGTTTTTCCGGGCTTTCTGCCTTTAGCTTTATTCTTTTTGGCATTTTTAGCTGCAAGCTCTTTTTCAATCTCTCTCCCGCGCTGAATCTTTTTATTCTTTTTTTCGGGAGTCGGAACATTATATGAGCTTGGCAATTTATTAGAGCTATTGTCTTCACGCTTCTGCTTGTCCTCATCAAAGGCTTTTGCAGAATTATTCATAAATGATTCAAGCAAATCATCATAATTATTTGAAGCCATTTTCATACCTCCATAAACATTAGTCTAATTTATTATATTACAGTGTTCTAAATAAATAAAGGGGTAATTTGTAAATAATTATTCAATCAGTTAATAAATCTTGCTCTTTTTTTATTAATCGCCACAAGTCTTTGTGTAACAATCAGTTCGTCATACGTCTGCTTAGCTCTTACAAACAACCAGAATTTCTTTCCGCATTTGCTGCATACACCTGAATTTCTAAAAGTATTATTGTTGAATTCATATTTACCGAATGGTGAAACAGAGCCGCTGCACACAGGACATTTCAGCTCAACCTTATTTACATCAAAGTCACCATAAACAGGCTTATTTATAAAATAGGATTTAAACACAAGCCGTTCAAAAAAACCAGCATCACACCTTACAATAAATTTGCTGAACTTGTCCTTGTCAAAAACCTTTTTCAAGCAATATGCAGTAACAAAGCAATCTTCAAGCGCACGGTGAAATTTAGCCGTATCCACATCAACACCAAACTTTTCAGCACATCTTGACAGACTTATCTGTGAACCGTTATGGTCATTTATAAACTGCATACAGTAGCTTTGAGCATCGGCATAATAGTGCATAAATTCAACATCAGAGGTATTTTTAAAGCGCTTATAATTATCGGCAAGGGTATACAGATCACTGTTTGACCAGCTAAGAAAAACCACATTGCTTCCCCTGCTCCAACGTGAAAAATCTGCAAAGGCTTCATCAAAAGATATGCCTTCCGCCCTTATTTCCTCCATCGTAATGTGGGTAAGCTTTTTAAAATTAGAGCCGAGTTTTTTTGACAGACGAGGATAAATTAACTGCTTAAATGTATCAACAACCTCAAAATCATCATTGAGCTTAACAGCACCGATTTCTATAATTTCATTTATTCCCTTTTTGGTTCTGTAATTAAATGCATTATTCCATTCTAAATCAAAGATAATATATTCCATAATCATCACACTTATCTAAAAAAAATAACCTTGCATACGCAAGGTTACTTCTCTTAAAAACTTATCCTATAAAAAGAAATACAAGGAATGCAGCAAGAACAATTATAAAGAAAACTACAATTAACCATTTTGTAATTCTTTCAAGTTTTGCTTCAATAGTTCTTCCCTTAGATTTGCCTAAAAAGGTTTCAGCACCGCCGGCAATAGCACCGGAAAGGTTCTGAGAACGACCCTCCTGCATAAGTACAACGATAGTTATAATTACAGATGCAATAATAAGAATTGCACCAAATACATAATGATACCAGGACATAGTTATTCCTCCGTTAATCTAAATTACTAATGGATTATATCACAATAGCTGTTATAATGCAAGCACTTTTTTTAAAAGTTAAAAAGTAATTTGCTCTGCTATATCCGCCTCTCCCGGCAGAGCACCTGCCGCAGGAAGATTTTTGGCTCTGAAGCGCCACTCTTTTTCAAATTCATTCTCAAAATGGATATGAATAGAAAGCACCTTATGTGTCTTTTTCAGCTTCATTGCAGCTATTCCCAGCGTATCCTTGGTAGTTTTAGGCAAAATACCTGCAGTATTAATAAGAAGTTTCCTTCCGCCTGAAGAGCTTAACACAATATCCGTATCTTCCTTTATATAAATTGCACCTGCAAGCGGTGATTTATTCGAGTAAGCGTTAATTAGTTTTTTTCTGTTTGTTTTTGTTGCATATGCCGAAATATCAACCTTAGCAAGCTTTCCGTTTTCAAACGCAAACAGCATATATCCTGAATACTCGCTAAGCACCGCCATATAGACAACCTGCTCACCCTCATCCATATCAAGCTTTGATGGTACATATTCGCCGAGAACAGATGCCTTTGTATCCGCAAAATCATCAGCCTTTGATTTGTATACCTGATGATTATTGGTAAAGAACAGCAATTCATCCTTGTTTGAGCATTCGATTTCAGGGAGCATTCTGTCACCCTCTTTAACCTTCTGTTCACCGCTCATACGAAGATTAGCTGTTTTAATTTTTTTAAGATAGCCCTGTTCTGACAAAAAGAGAGTTACGGGATAATCGGCAATCTCAATAACCTCGGCAGGCAACTCCTCATCAGCATCGTACAGAACCTCACTCTTCCTGCCGCTATCGTACTTCTCAGCAACTGCATCAAGCTCACCGATAATGATTTTTTTCATCTTATTTTTGCTTGCGAGGGTTGCTTCAAGGTCAGCAATATCATTTTCAAGCTGTTCTATGTCCTTAATGCGCTTGAGGATATATTCACGATTCAAATGACGCAGTTTAATTTCTGCAACATATTCAGCCTGAATTTCATCAATACCAAATCCAATCATAAGATTCGGAACAACCTCTGACTCACTCTCGGTTTCTCTTACAATCTTAACTGCCTTGTCGATATCAAGCAAAATTTTTGAAAGACCCTTCAACAAATGAAGCTGTTTTCTCTTTTTATCAAGATTAAAGGTAATGCGCCGTCTTATGCACTCAAGTCTGAAGTCAATCCACTCCAAAAGTATTCCCTTGACACCGAGAACAACAGGTCTGCCTTTAATAAGCAGATTGAAGTTACAGCTAAAGCTGTCCTGCAGCGGTGTCATTTTATAAAGCTTCAGCATAAATTTATCCGCATCAACACCACGCTTAAGGTCAATCGTTATTTTCAGACCTGACAAATCAGTTTCATCACGGATATCACTGATTTCCTTAATCTTATTAGATTTGACAAGCTCAACAACCTTGTCGATAACCGCCTCAGACGTAGTTGTAGGCGGAATCTGTGTAATATCAATACAATTATATTTTTTGTCATAGGTATATTTTGCACGTACCTTGACAGAGCCTCGACCTGTTTCATAGATTTTATCAAGCTCAGATTTGTTATAAAGTATATAACCGCCGCCCACAAAATCAGGTGCAACAAGTGTGTCACTGATAATGTGGTCAGGATTTTTCATAAGTGCAACCGTCGTGTCGCATATTTCCTTAATATTGAACGATGCAATTGATGATGCCATACCAACAGCAATACCGGTTGTAACATTGCAGAGAATTGTCGGAAATGTCACAGGCAGGAGTGTAGGCTCCTTCATTGTATTATCATAGTTATCAACAAAATCAACAGTATCAAGCTTAATATCATCAAACAGCTCATGGCAAATAGGTGCAAGCTTTGCTTCGGTATAACGTGATGCAGCATACATCATATTTTTGCTGTACGCTTTACCGAAGTTACCCTTAGATTCAACAAACGGATAAAGGAGTGCCTCATTGCCTCGTGACAGACGCACCATGGTTTCGTAAATTGCAGCATCACCATGAGGATTAAGCTGCATTGTACGACCCACAATATTTGCACTTTTTATTGTTCCGCCCTGCAGAAGTCCCATATTATACATAGTGTAAAGCAGCTTTCTGTGAGATGGCTTCAAACCATCAATCTCAGGAATGGCACGTGACAGAATTACACTCATTGCATAAGGCATATAGTTGCCTGTTAATGTGTCAGTAATAACCTCGTCCTGTACCAAACCGGCTCCTTTGATGTGCACATTGTCTGCAAGCGGTTTACTATTCTGCTCCGAGTTATCTTTTTTTCTTCTTGCCAAAACAATGCACCTCCTTAGCTGACATCAGCGGCATCAATATAAAGATGACCGTAATCTGCAATATATTCTTTTCTGCCGTCAAGATTATCACCAAGAAGCAAATCAAACATTTCAGATGTTCTTTCAGCCTCTGCAGGTGTCACTTTGATAAGTCGTCTTGTGGCAGGATTCATCGTTGTAAGCGCCATCATTTCTGCCTCGTTTTCACCAAGACCCTTTGAACGCTGAACAGTATATTTTTTTTTGCCTATCTCTTCCTTAATTTCATCCATCTCTATTTCATTATAAGCAAAATAAGTCTGGTCACCGCAAGTAACCTCATAAAGCGGTGATTCTGCAATATATACCTTCCCTGCTTCAATGAGTTTTGGCATAAGACGGTAAATCATAGTTAAAATCAGCGTTCTGATCTGGAAACCGTCAACGTCGGCATCGGTACAGATAAGCACCTTTGACCAACGCAGGTTGTCCATATCAAACAGTGATAAATCCTTTGCCGCCTTGCTCTTAACCTCAACACCGCAGCCAAGAACTTTAATCAAATCAGTTATAATATCACTCTTAAAAATCTTGTCATAATCAGATTTAAGACAGTTGAGTATTTTACCTCTGACAGGGATAATTGCCTGAAAATTAGCATCCCTTGCCTGCTTGCAGGCACCGAGAGCCGAATCACCCTCTACTATAAACACTTCTCTTTCATTGACATCCTTTGAACGGCAGTCCACAAATTTCTGAATACGATTTGTCAAATCCATTTTTGACTGAAGAGAGGTTTTCAGGGTTTTTCTTGTATTCTCAGCCTTAACTCTGGCACGCATATTAATGAGTACCTGATTAGATATTTTATCGGCATCCATTTTATTTTCGATAAAATACACTTCAAGCTGACGACGGAAAAAGTCTGTCATTGCTTCCTGAATAAACTTATTCGTTATAGCCTTTTTAGTCTGGTTTTCATAAGAAGTCTGTGTAGAAAATGAGGATACTACAAAGATAATGCAATCCTCAATATCCTGAACATTTATCTGACTGTCGCTTTTTGCATATTTATTATTAGCCTTTAAGTAAGCATTAATCTGATTAACAAAGGCACTTTTAAAAGCCTTTTCCGGTGCACCGCCATGCTCAAGATAGCTTGAATTGTGGTAATACTCCTTAAGCTGTGTCTTTAGCGAAAAACATAATGCAGCTTTGATTTTCAGCTTATATTCAGGCAAATCCTCTCTGTCCTTGCCTCGCCTTTCACATTCCCAGTACTGCGGTGCAGTGAAAGCATTATCGTCGGCAAGCTCCTTGACATAATCAGAAATACCATCGTTATAGCAATATTCAATAGTATCAAATTTAGCAGCAGATATCTGGTCTTTTAAAATAAACTTGATACCGTCATTGACAATAGCCTGTCTTTTTATAGTTTCCTTATAATAGTCAAGAGGTATATTGATATCGGTAAAAACATCTAAATCAGGCTTCCAGCGTATACGTGTTCCCGTGTCACGCTTGTCATATTTTTCTTTAACAAGACCGCCGACATTTTCGCCCTTTTCAAAATGGAGGGTATACTTATAACCGCCGGTATGCACCTCAGCATCCATATATTCAGAAGCATACTGTGTGGCACACAAGCCAAGACCATTAAGACCGAGAGAGAATTCATAATTCTCACCGTCATTGTCATACTTACCGCCTGCATACATTTCGCAGAACAGAAGCTCCCAGTTATATTTTTCTTCGTTTTTATTATAGTCAACAGGAATGCCTCGTCCGAAATCCTGCACCTCAACTGAGCCGTCGAGAAAACGTGTTACAACAATTTTCCCGCCATAGCCTTCCCTTGCTTCGTCAATTGAGTTTGACATAATTTCAAACACAGCGTGCTCACAGCCCTCAAGACCATCTGAGCCGAATATGACTGCCGGACGCAGTCTTACTCTGTCAGCACCCTTTAATGATTTAATACTGTCATTACCATACTCTTTTTTCTTAGCCAAATTTATCCCTCCGAATGAAGTTCACATACTGGAATATATTACAATATCTTGTATTAAAAGTCAAGAATACAAAAATTTAACGGTAGCTGTTGTATGCTACCGTTAAAATAATATTCTATTCGTCAGAAATTGACACATCCGTTGTACTGTCATTGTTAACTTCAACAACTTCTGCAGCCTCTGCTGACGCATCAGCAGGAGCTTGCGCTGTATTAACGACGTCAGATTCAACAGCATCTTCATCAGACTCTTCAATATAGCCCTTTTCCATCAATGAAACAAAATCAGCACCGCTAATTTTCTCTTTTTCAATAAGAGTTTCTGCGATAAGCTCAAGCTTATCATAATGCTCTTTAAGAATATTTTCGGTCTTTTCATAAGCAGTACGCATCATTTTTTCAATCTCAGCATCAATTCTTGCAGAAGTTACATCACTGTAATTGTTAACATGACCGTAGTCTCTTCCAAGAAATACCTCGTTATTATCGTCACTGTAAACAACAGGACCGAGTTCATCACTCATACCGTATTTTGAAACCATATCACGACAGATTGTGGATGCTCTCTGCAGGTCATTTGATGCACCTGTTGATATATCCTTGAGTACGATTGCCTCGGCAACACGTCCGCCAAGCAGGCACACAAGCTCATCAAGCATAGCTTTTTTAGAAGGATAATTTTCTTCCTGCGGTGTATACCAAGTATAACCGCCTGCTCCCATACCGCGCGGAATAATTGAGATTTCTTTTACAGGGTCACACTCTTCAAGATAGTAGGATGAAACGGCATGACCTGCCTCATGATAAGCAGTAAGCTTCTTTGATTTTTCATTATACTTATGAGATTTCTTTTCAGTACCGATTCCGACCTTAGATATAGCATCAAAAATCTCAGTCATTGTGATTGCTTTCTTGCCTCGTCTGACAGCGAGTATAGCGGCTTCATTAAGAAGATTTTCGAGGTCAGCACCGGTAAAGCCTGTTGTATCCTTTGCAACATCACTGATATCGACGTCAGGAGCAAGCGGCTTGTTCTTTGAATGAACCTTAAGTATTTCCTCTCTGCCCTTAGCATCGGGTCTGTTAACGGTAATCTGCCTGTCAAATCTGCCGGGTCTTAAAAGTGCAGGGTCAAGGACATCCGGACGGTTTGTTGCAGCAATAACGATAATTCCTGTGTTGGTACCAAATCCATCCATCTCAACAAGTATCTGATTAAGAGTCTGTTCTCTCTCATCGTTACCGCCGCCTGTACCTGTTCCTCTGTGACGACCGACAGCATCAATTTCATCAATAAAAACAATACATGGCGCTTTCTTCTGTGCCTGATCAAATAAATCACGAACACGTGAAGCACCGACACCCACATACATTTCAACAAAATCAGAACCCGAAATTGAAAGAAACGGTGTATCAGCCTCACCTGCAACAGCTCGTGCGAGCAGAGTTTTACCTGTACCCGGAGGACCAACCAAAAGTACACCCTTTGGTATCCTTGCACCTAAAGAAGTGAATTTCTCACTGTCCTTTAAGAAATCAACAAGTTCCTTCATTTCTTCCTTTTCCTCGTCACAGCCTGCGACGTCGGCAAAGGTGGTTTTGTTATTTTCATCATCAGTATGAACCTTAGCTCTGATTTTTCCGAAACCAAGGGTTCTGTTCGTGTCACTATTCATTGCATTGCTCATTTTTCTTATCATATAAATAGAAAGAGCAATAAGACCAACCGTGATTACCAAGCTTGGCAGCATGCTGTAAATCCATGAGCCTGATGTACCTTTTTTATAGTCAAAAATTATTTTATTGTCAGGATTTTTTTCATTATACTCTTCAACCTCATCCCTGATATCGTCAAGGAAATAAGCCACATTCGGAACAGAATAACGCTGCTCCTTGTCAGGTTCGGCAAAGGTTTTGTAAATCAAACTGCCGCTTGACAAATCAAGAGTAAACTCTTTAACCTCATCGTTTTTAAATACTGTCACAATTTCAGAATACTTCACATCAACCTTGGTTTGCTGGTGTGAAACAAAAATAATTGCACCAATTAAAAGCACCGGTATCAATAAATATATTAAAATTGATTTCCAGTTTTTTGCCATATTATTCATTAATTATCCTCCGCGAGAATTTTGATTGTAATAACTCGTTTTGTATTTTTATCTGTTTTGACACGTTCGTCCACACAGTAATCGGCAATACCTATTATACCTAAATCATCACAGATTACTCCAACTGAATCCCGTTTCTCCACAGGAACAGCAAGCTCATTGAAAAGCTTTTTGACAGATTTGGTACATCTGCGGTTTGCCGGGGAAATTTTATCACCGCATTTTCTTCCCCTAACAGTTATACTGCCGTTAATTTTATCATAGTCACAGTAAAAATCAACAGATTTTTCACTAAATTCATCAATATTTAAAATTTTGGTAATATAGTTATAGCATTTGGGTGCAGCTGTAAAGTCAGCAAGTCTTAAATATTTACTGTCAGCAACAGCAAATAATTTACCCTTTAGCTGAATTTTCCCTGTTTTATTCACTAAATTTAACACAGATATAAGATGATTTCTGTCAAGTTGTATACCCTGCTCAAAAAAATATTTTAAAACGATTCGCTTCTGAACTGCCATATCAAGCTTTTTAAGCTGATTTATCTGCAGCATATTACCTATATAAATTTCACTGTAACACTCGTCTGCATATTTTTCAATAAAGCTGTAATCATCATTGCAGTCATTGATAAATTCCGAAAGCTTATTTTCATAATCGCTGTTGATTTTTGAAAATAACGGCAGAAACTCGTTTCTTATTTTATTCCTTGAATAATCATTTGTTAAATTAGTTTCATCAATTCTGAAATCAATTGAATTACGAAGGCAATAAGCTCTTATATCATCAGCACTGATTTCAATTAACGGACGTATGATCCTGCCCCTGACCGGAGGAATACCGCAAGCACCTTTCAGCCCTGTACCTCTGATAAGTCTGAACAGAACCGTTTCAACATTATCACTCAGATTATGTGCAGTGGCTATTTTGTCACACGCAATGCTTTCAAAAAATTCATATCGTCTGTTTCGTGAATATTCCTCAACACCTTGTCCTAAAACAGCAGCCTCGGAAATCGCATCAATCGAAAGCAGATGGAATTCAACCTTGTTATTCTCACAATACGATTTAACAAAATCAGCATCATCAACGGAGGTTTTCCCCCTTATACCATGCTCAATATGTGCAGCCTTGACCTTTATATTAAGCTTATCCCTATTCTTAACAAAAAAATCAAGCAGCAGCATGGAATCGGCACCGCCGGAAACGCCTACTAAAACAGTATCACCTGATGAAAGCATATTGTATTTTCTGATCGTGTTACTAATTCTGTTATTCATAATATGATTTATCAATTGACCTGAAGCGTGTAAACTCCTTGTCAAAGGTTAATTCAATTGATGTTGTTGCACCATGACGGTTTTTAGCAATAATAAGCTCAGTCTTATTGGCATCAATATCGTCCTGCTTGTCCTCGTCAACATCATTCCTGTAATAATCCTCACGATAAAGAAAAAGTACAATATCAGCATCCTGCTCAATTGAACCGGATTCACGAAGATCCGCAAGCTGCGGCTTATGGTTTTTACCGTGACCCTCAGTACCACGTGATAACTGGGCACAGCAGATAACAGGAATATTCAAATCCTTTGCCATCATTTTGAGATTTCGTGTAATTTCGCTGACCTCTTGCACACGGTTTTCCTTTTTACCTGCGGAGGATATCAAACCAAGATAGTCGATTATAATACAGTCGACATTTTTCATTCGTCTTACTCTTGACTTAATCTCAGGAACAGTTATCGAAGAGGTATCGTCAAGATAAAGTTCGACATCATTGAACTGTCCTGCCGCATTACCGAGTCTTACCCATTCCTCCTTGCTCATTTCACCTGTTTTGAGCTTTTGCGACTCAACACCGGCCTGTGAAGCAAGCAGCCTTTCGGCAAGCTGTGCCTTGGTCATCTCCAAGCTGAAAACGATACATTTTTTTCTTGCACCCATTGAAATATTCTGCGCAAGGTTAAGTGCAAAGCTGGTTTTACCCATAGCAGGACGGGCACCGATAAGTATAAGGTCACTCTTGTTAAGACCCGTCAAGTATTTATCAAGCATACCAAAGCCTGAAGGAATGCCCTTATATTTATCCTTATCCTCACCCGTTATCTGAGCAAGCTTGGTATAAACATCGTTAACAATAACCTCACTGATTTTAGTGGGTCCGTTTTTTTCCTTGCCTTGACGAATGTCGTAAATCATCTGCTCAGCCCTATCAAGGATTGCTGAAGCATCCGCCTCACCGCCTGTTGCCTGATCGATAATTGTGTTTGAAATGGTAACAAGTGAACGAAGATAGAACTGCTCTTTAACAATTTTTACATAATATTCAATATTAACTGTTGAAGGAACACTCTGTGCCAATGTCATCAGGTATTCCCTGCCGCCTACAGTATCATAGTGCCCTTTTTTTGTCAAAGCATCTGCAATAATTACAGGGTCAATTGCCTTTGAATTTGTATACATCAGCATCATTGCACTGAATATTTCCCTATGCTGCGGAAGATAAAAAGCATCGGCATTAATCTCGGAAACAACAAGCTCCATACAATCCTGATCAATAAGAATTGAACCAAGAACTGACTGCTCAGCCTCCAGATTATACGGCATTATAACACCGCTTGTCATATTTGGTTCAGCCATGTTTTAAGCCTCCGACACCTGAACAAAAACCTTTGCAGAAATTCCCTGGTAAACCTTAATCTCCGCTTCAACTGTTCCGAAGGCCTTAACATCCTCCATAACAATCTTTCTTTTATCAACATCTATATTCAGCTCAGACTTAATCTCTTTAGCAACATCCTTGGATGTAACAGAGCCGAAAAGCTTACCGTTTGCACCGGCCTTCGCTGTAAGCTTAAAGGTTTTACCGCTCAGCTTATCAGCAGTCTGCTGTGCAGCCTTAATCTCTTCTGCCTTGTGGAACTTTTTAGCTGATTCCTTGTTGTTAAAATCATTCATAGCTGAGGCATTAGCCTCAATTGCTAATCCTTTAGGGAAAAGAAAATTTCTTGCATAACCATCAGATGCATTAACCAAATCACCTTTTTTGCCAAGGCTTTTTACATCCTGCTTTAAAATAACCTTCATACTATACCTCCTAAATTTCCATAAATATGGGCAAAATCATAGGATTACGCTTGGTTTTCTCAAACATAAGACGCGACAAATCATCACGCAGCTTAGTTTTAATGGAATGCCATTCGCATGATTTACCTCTATAATTATCATTAATAATTTTTGCTGCAAGATTTTTTGCAGCTTTCATTATTTCTTCATTTTCTTTAACAAATACAAATCCTCGTGAAACAACCTCAGGTCCGCTTAAAACATATCCGTTTGCGGTATCAATTGCAGCAAACACAATAATTATACCATCCTTTGAAAGTCTTTTTCTTTCATTAAGAACAATATTACCGACATCACCGACACCGATACCGTCAACGTACACCTCACCTGCAGGCACCTGACCTACTTTTTTTATGCCATCGGCTGAAAGCATAACCTTGTCCCCGATTGTTCCGATATAAATATTATCCTTGGATATTCCCATATCAACAGCAAGTCCTGCATGCTTCTGCAAATGCTTCTGCTCACCGTGAACAGGAATAAAAAACTTTGGCTTAACAAGGCTCATAATGAGCTTAAGCTCCTCCTGACAGGCATGACCCGATACATGAACATCATACATTTTTTCATATATAACCTCAATGCTGTGCTTCATCAGCTCATTAACAACATTGCCCACCATCTTCTCATTGCCGGGAATAGGCGTCGCAGATATGATAACATAATCATTGGGGGTCAGGCTTACCTTCCTGTGCTCACCGAATGCCATTTTTGTTAATGCTGACATAGGCTCGCCCTGAGAGCCTGTTGTGATAATTACAAGCTTTTCATCAGGATAGTTTTTAATTAACCCAATATCTATCAATATGCCTTCCGGAATATTCAGATAGCCAAGTTCAGAACCGACCTTAACAAGGTTTTCAAGACTTCTGCCAATTACGGCAACTTTTCTTCCTCTTGATTCAGCAACGTCCATAATCTGCTGAACCCTGTGAATATTTGATGCAAAGGTAGCAACAACAATGCGCTTATTCTTGGCTTTTCTGAAAAGCATTTCAAAGGAATCGCCCACTGTTCTTTCGCTTGCAGTATAACCGGGACGCTCTGCATTAGTTGAATCCGAAAGCAGTGCAAGAACTCCCTTTTTGCCATATTCTGCAAATCTTGTTAAATCAATCATATCACCATCAACAGGTGTGGTATCAATTTTAAAATCTCCTGTCTGGATTATAACACCGGCAGGACATCTTATTGCAAGACCAACAGCATCAGGTATTGAATGATTAACGTGTATAAATTCAATATTGAATGAACCGAGGGTAATATTTGTTCTTGGCTTTATTTCAACGAGCTTAGCAGAATTAAGAAGTCTGTGCTCTTCTAGCTTACCTCTGATCAGTCCAAGCGTCAGCTTTGTTGAGTAAATGGGAATATTAACTTTTTTCAGCAAATATGCCAGACCGCCGATATGATCCTCATGACCATGTGTAATAATAATACCTTTTATTTTTGAGATATTATTTTCAACATAGCTGAAATCGGGAATAACAAGATCTACGCCGGGTAAATCTCCGTCAGGGAAAGCCAAACCGCAATCCACAATGAACATATCGTCACCATATTCATAAAGGGTCATATTCTTTCCTATCTCATTCATACCGCCTAAAAATGCAATACGAACAGACTCCTTAGCCTTTGGCGGTCTCGGAGCTTTGCGGTTTGGGGACTTGCGGTAAGTTACGTAATGCTTTTTGGAATTCCGTTTTCCCTGAGCATTCTTACCAACCTGCCTATTTTGATTTGTCATAAATAACCTCCGTAATTTATTTTTCCGTTCTCTTAAAATACTAATATATTAAACTATAATCTTCCTCTTGTCAAGTTAATACAATTTCAATGTCAAGCAAATGCATTAACCACTATATTGATTATTACCAAAATTAGTGGTAAAATATGTATAAATAAAAAATTTAGAGGTAATTATGAAAAAAATTGAAATCTACACAGACGGTGCCTGCAGCGGAAATCCCGGCAAGGGCGGCTGGGGTGCAATACTTGTTTATAATAATAACGAAAAAGAATTAAACGGCGGAGAACCTGAAACCACAAATAACCGTATGGAACTGACTGCAGTTATATCGGCACTGAAAGCGCTGAAAGAACCCTGTGAGGTTTCGCTGACCACGGATTCTAAATATGTTTGTGATGCAGTGACTAAGGGCTGGGTATACAGCTGGCAGAAAAACGGATGGAAAAAGGCAGACAAAAAGCCTGCCTTAAATATTGATTTGTGGAAACAGCTACTGCCACTGCTTGAAAAACACAGAGTAACCTTCAACTGGGTAAAGGGTCACAATGGACACCCTTATAATGAACGCTGTGATAAATTGGCTGTTGATTATTATCTAAATAATTAGACCAAATCATATTTATCAATAATACCGATACCCATACCAAGCTTACCGCCGTTTAACAGATGTGCCTTTGCAGATTTCTGAAGCGATGTGTTTTCTTGGTATTTCATTTTATTAAACTGTCTTTTCCCGAAAATTCTTTGAATAGACTGCTTATCAATATCAGAAGAGCAAACAATATCAAACATTGCCGAAAACTGCATAATATTGCTTGACGGCTCCATAAACAAACAGTTATCACCATACAGAAGCCAGCTCTCGCAGAAAAAATATCTGAAGCTGTAATCAGGAAAATGCTTGTTAAAAAACTCGACCGCCTCTTTTAACGATGTAACACAATCTGAGTATATCAGCTTTTCACCTTGAGGAATATGAATATTAACCACCTGTTCACCGCAGTCAAAAGGAAAACAGTTATAATCAAGTAATTTATTACTGCATTTAAAAAACTGAAACTGCAGTCTGCCTATTCTGAACAGTTCACAATTAAGATGATTTTTAATCCAGTTATAATTTGCAAGACCTTTATTATCGTTATTTTCACACCATATTCTTATGTCATCAAGAGTCTTGAATAAAATCTCTTCATCTATTCCGAGCTGCTTATACTTATCATAGGTGTTATTTGCTTTTTCAATAATTACGGCAAGTCTTGTTAAATCATCCCTAAACCTCAAACAATTATAATTGCTGCCTGTACATTTATTTGCAAGCGACAAAATTTTGACCTTGTCCTTTTGGGCAAGGTCAATTACTTTGCTTTTCAGCTGATTATCCAAATTAATTTTATCAATTAAATCGAGCATATTACCGGGCCTCTGTAGTGTTTTCTGTTGAAGTCGGAGCAGCAGAAGCAGTAGTTTCTTTCTTTTTCGTGCTGTCTGCAACTGCTTCATATTTTGACATAAGACCTGATGATACAATATGTGTTATCTCATAATTTATTTCATACTTGGACAAAAGCGAAAGCACATCAAGATTTAAGAAATTACTGTCAGCATTTTCATCCAGAACAGTAAATTCAGTTCCTTTGTCAAGATATTTGATTTCTCTTTCAAGTCCGTTAATACCATCAACCTCTTCACCCTCAAAAAAGATATATGTACCCTTAATGACAATTGTACCTTCAAATTTATTTTCTTCTTCGGTAACATAGG
>VSOH01000039.1 GCA_009774735.1 Clostridiales bacterium | reverse complement strand
GATTATAATTTATAATAATTAAATGTATACTCATTGGAGGTGGTTCTATGGCTGCGGAGTATTTTGTAACTCTGGAAAAAATAATAGAATTTCACAAGCTTGAGGTTGTGTATCTGCCTAAGAACGCTGGCGAAATCAAAATAAAAACGTCTGAAATAAATAGACCCGGTATCGTTTTAACCGGCTATACCGATTATTTTGATCCGCTCAGAATACAGATACTCGGCTGGACAGAGCTTGGATTTATGCTCAATATGAGTGATGATGAAAGAAATAAAGCGCTTGGCTACTGGCTTGGACTTAAGCCTGCAGCAGCCGTTATTACAAGAGGTCTTGAGATACCTGAGTATTTTATTGATGCATGCAGGGAATATGAGGTGCCGCTTCTTAAAACGGATGAGGATACATCACCATTTCTTGCAGCAATGATTGAAAATCTGAACAAGGAGCTTGCACCGAGAATAACAAGACACGGTGTGCTTGTAGAGGTTTACGGTGAGGGTGTGCTCATTACAGGTGAAAGCGGTGCAGGAAAGAGTGAGGCGGCTATTGAGCTTATAAAGCGAGGCCATCGGCTTATTGCAGATGATGCTGTTGAAATAAGAAAAATCAGCGATAACACCTTGATGGGCAATTCACCCAGTAATATACGCCATTTTGTGGAGCTGCGCGGTATCGGCATTATTGACGCAAGGCGAATATTCGGTATGGGTGCTGTTAAGCTCAGTGAAAAAATAGATATGGTTATTCAGCTTGAAGCGTGGGATTCAACAAAGGCATATGACAGGCTGGGGCTTGATAATGAATATGCAAATATTCTTGGGGTAAGAGTTCCTGCAATGACTGTTCCGATTACACCGGGACGTAACCTTGCCGTGATTGTTGAAACGGCCGCAATGAATAACAGACAAAAGAAAATGGGTTATAACGCTGCAAAGGATTTAATGATAAGCCTTGGTATGGAGGACATTAATCCTGAGGACAGGGAAGTTGACATTTGGCAAAATTGATATGAAAATCAGGGGGATAAATTTATGTATTCAATCGGTATTGATTTAGGTGGAACTAATATTGTAGCATCAGTTGTTGATGATAAATACAATATAATTGCAACCTCAAAAACACCAACAAGCGCACCAAGAACTGCTGATGAGATTTTTGATGACATTGCTATGGTATCACAGGAAGCGGTTCAGAAGGCTGAGCTGACTATGGCAGACATTGATTCTGTAGGTATGGGTACACCGGGTACAGTTAACGGCGAAGGTATTATTGAGTTTGCAAACAATCTTGGCTTCAATAATGTGCCTGCAAAGCAGATGCTTATCGAAAGACTTGGCATTGACAGAGTGTTTATTGAAAATGATGCAAACTGTGCAGCATTGGGCGAGGCATATGCAGGTGTGGGCAACGGCGCAAAGGATTTTGTCGCTGTTACGCTCGGCACAGGTGTTGGTTCAGGCGTTATTGTTGACGGAAAAATTGTTAACGGTGTTAACTTTGCAGGCGGCGAGTGCGGTCATATGGTAATTGTTGTTGACGGTGAGCAGTGCTCCTGCGGACGTAAGGGCTGCTGGGAGGCTTATGCATCTGCCACTGCTCTCATCAGACAGACTAAAATGGCTATGGAGGAATATCCGGATTCCTATATGCACCAGATTGCTGAGGCAGAGGGCAAGGTTTCGGGAAGAACTGCATTTGATGCAATGAGAAAGGGTGACATTGCAGGTATTAAGGTAGTTGATCAGTATATCAAATATGTTGCCTGCGGTCTTATTAATCTTGTAAATGCACTTCAGCCTGAAATTATTTGTATCGGTGGCGGAATCTGCAATGAAGGCGAAACACTTATGAAGCCTCTTCGCAGATTTGTTCAGGCTGAAAGATATTCTATACATAGTAAAATTCAGACTAAAATTGTTAAAGCAGAGCTTGGAAATGATGCAGGCGTTATCGGTGCTGCCATTTTAGGCTCTGTGAAAGAATAATCGGTGATAATTTGACAAATTTAATTAAGCTTTTTAACGAACTGAAATGTGAATATGCTGAAAATGAACCTATGAGCAGGCATACCACCTTTAAAATCGGCGGTGCTGCAAGGCTTGTTGTTTATCCTGAAAATGAAAAACAGATAAGTGCCATAGTTCAATGTGCAAAAGAGAATAATATAAGGCTTATTACAATCGGCAATGGTTCAAACCTGCTTGTGGCAGATGAGGGTATTGATGCCTGTGTTATGATACTCGATGAGCATTTTGCCCAAATCAGGCTGATTGGTGATGATGTTATTTATGCATCAGCAGGCGCAATGCTGATTAAGGTCTGCCGCTTTGCACTTGAGAATGGGCTGAGCGGACTCGAATTTGCGTATGGTATACCGGGTTCCTGCGGCGGCGGTGCATTTATGAATGCAGGTGCCTACGGCGGTGAAATGAAGGATGTATTGTTTAAATGTTCTCATATTGACGCCAATGGTAATATCGGATTTTTAGAGGGTGATGAGCTTAAACTGGGCTACCGTCATTCTGCTTATTATGATAACGGCTGTATAATCACAGGCATATATATGAAAATGAAAAAGGGCGACAAGGCTCAGATAAAAGCTGTGATGGATGATTTGATTTCACGCAGAAGAGCAAAGCAGCCGCTCGAATACCCGTCGGCAGGGTCAACCTTTAAAAGACCTGAGGGATATTTTGCAGGTGCACTGATTGAGGAATGCAGCCTTAAGGGCAAATCAGTCGGCGGTGCACAGGTGAGTGAAAAGCATGCAGGGTTTGTAATTAATACAGGCGGTGCAAGCTGTAAGGATGTTCTTGATTTGTGTCAGTTCTGCAGCGACACGGTTGAGAGAGAAAAAGGCGTTAAACTGGAAATGGAAATAAGGGTAACAAGGTAATTATGGAAAGAGAATTAGTAGTATTAACAGGTGTAAGCGGTGCAGGTAAGTCAACTGCTATGGGATTTTTAGAGGATGTCGGTTATTATTGCATTGATAATATGCCGCCTGAGCTTATGGCTACCTTTGTAAGCCTTCTGACTAAAAGTGATGAATACAATAAGGTTGCTTTGGTTTGCGATATAAGAACAAATAATGTGTTTGAAAAATTTATCGAAAGCATCAGCCATATTGAAGAATACGGATATATGGTTAAGGTGGTTTATCTTGATGTCAATGATAAAGAGGCTGTAAAAAGATATAAGCTTACAAGAAGAAAGCATCCTTTTGCCGACAGATTTAACGGAAATATTCAGGATTCTATCAGCTTTGAAAAGGAAATACTTTCTTCTTTGAGAGAAAGGGCAAATCATATTATTGATACAAGTGATCTCAATCCGCCGCAGCTCAGGGAAAGACTTACCGAAATCCTTTTAAGCAGTGAAAACGATGTTATGAATATTCACTGTATGTCATTCGGATTTAAGCACGGTATTCCCGCTGAAGCTGATTTTGTTATTGATGTTCGCTGTCTGCCGAATCCTTACTGGCTTGACAGCCTTAAGACAAAAACAGGTCTTGATAAAGAGGTTTATGATTATGTATTTTCTTTTGAACAGTCAAAGGAGCTGCTTAATAAGCTGATTGATTTTGTTGATTTTCTGAATCCTCTTTATATTAAAGAGGGTAAGAGTCAGATTGTTTTTGCTATCGGCTGCACAGGCGGTAATCACAGAAGCGTTGTTTTTGCTGAGGCATTAAAAGAGCATTTTTCAAAAAAATGGGATAATGTATCAGTTAAGCACAGAGATATTGATAGGAAGTAATCGGGTATAAATGTCATTTTCACAGGATGTTAAAAACGAACTGTTAAGAATTGAATATGAACATAGCTGCTGTGAAAAAGCAATGCTTTATGGTATATGCATATTCGGAAAAAGCTTTTCAAGCTTTGGTGTGAGTATGCAGAGCGAGAATGAAGAGCTTGCAGAGCTTTATAAGGAGCTTATTAAAAAATACTGTAATGTTGAATGTGATGTAAAAAGGTCACCCGGCGGCAGAAACTATTCTGTTAATATAGAAGACAGTGTCGAATGCGATAAAATACTTGGCGTGTTTGGTCATAATGACGGCGGCAGCCTTAAAATAAATCATTCCAATTTTGACTGTGAGGGCTGTATTAATGCCTTTGTTGCAGGTGCATTTCTGTCCTGCGGGACTGTGTCAACTCCGCAGAAGGATTATCATTTGGAGTTCACGGTGCCTTATCTCAATCTTTCTAAAAGTCTTGTGACACTGCTTGGTGAGATTGAGCTTGCTCCTAAAACGTCAAACAGAAAGGGCTATAATATAGTTTATTTTAAGGGCAGTGAGGCGATTGAGGATTGCCTCTATCTTATGGGCGCATCCTCTGCTATGTTTGAAATGATGAATGTTGAAATTGTCAAGGATTTCAGAAACAAGGCAAACAGAACGGCTAACTGTGAGGCTGCCAATATTGAGAAAACTGTTAAGGCAAGCTTCGCCCATATTAAAGCAATTGAAAGAATTGAGAGTGCCAAGGGACTTGATTATCTTAAAAATGATTTAAAGGAAATGGCAGTTTTAAGAAGAGATAATCCTGAACTGTCATTGGCAGAGCTTTCAAAGCTCAGCGGTATGTCACGCTCGGGAGTTAATCACAGGCTGAAAAGAATTGTCCAGATTGCCGAGAATTTAGAATAAAGGATTGAAAAAATAATATGTTTACTCATTTGCATACACATACAGAGTTTTCATTACTTGACGGTGCCTGCCGGATTAAGCAATTGGTGTGCCGTGCAAAGAGTCTGGGAATGCAGTCTCTTGCTATTACTGACCACGGTAATATGTACGGGGCTGTTGATTTTTATAAGGCTTGTAAAAGCGAGGGTATAAAGTCTGTTATCGGCTGTGAGGTATATGTTGCACCCCGTACAAGATTTGATAAGGACAAGGTGCTTGATAAGGAATATAATCATCTTATATTGCTGTGCGAAAATGAAACAGGCTATAAAAATTTGATTCATATGGTGTCGAAAGCTTTTACCGAGGGCTTTTATTTCAAACCGAGAATTGACCACGATTTACTTGAAAAGCATCACGAGGGATTAATATGCCTTTCTGCCTGTCTTGCGGGTGAAATACCGCAGGCACTTCTGCAAAAGGACTATGAAAGGGCGAAAAATACAGCACTTTGGTATAACGAGCTTTTCGGAAACGGAAATTATTATCTTGAACTGCAAAATCATGGCCTGCCTGAGCAGCAGGCGGTTAACGAGGGAATTAAGCGTATTGCAAGAGAAACAGGTATACCTCTTGCTGCTACAAATGATGTTCATTATATTGAAAAGCAGGATGCTAAAATTCAGCAGGTTCTCATATGTATAGCCACTAACCACGTTATAGGTGATGATACAGGGCTGGAATTTCATGCCGATGAGTTTTACCTTAAGAGCGAGGAGGAAATGCGAAAACTCTTTCCCGATATTCCTGAGGCAATTGATAATACACAGCTTATTGCGGACAGGTGTAATTTTGAATTTGAATTTGGTAACACAAAGCTTCCGTATTTTGAAACACCTGATAATATGGACCACTTTGCGTATTTCAAAAAGTTGTGTCTTGACGGGATGAAAAAAAGGTACGGTGAAAATCCGCCTGAGGAATATTTTGACAGGCTCAGCTATGAGCTTGAAACTGTTGAAAAAATGGGATATACAGATTATTATCTGATTGTAGCTGACTTTGTGTCCTTTGCAAAAAGCAGGGATATCCCCGTAGGTCCCGGTCGTGGCTCCGGTGCAGGCTCTATTGCTGCATACTGTATGGGAATTACTGACCTTGACCCTATGAAATACAATCTTCTTTTTGAAAGATTTTTAAATCCTCAGCGTGTGTCCATGCCTGATTTTGATATTGATTTCTGCTATGAACGCAGAGGCGAGGTCATTGATTATGTAACAAATAAATACGGCAGTGACCATGTGGCACAGATTGTTACCTTCGGTACGCTTGCCACACGTGCGGCGATCCGGGATGTTGGCAGAGCAATGGGTATGCCCTATGCGGCGGTTGATGCTGTTGCAAAGCTTGTGCCGAATGATTTTCATATAACAATTGATCAGGCTGTTCATAAGTCGAAGGAGCTTGCGAAGCTGATGGAGGAAAATTCGCAGGTCAATGAGCTTATTGAAACAGCAAGAAAGGTTGAGGGTATGCCGAGAAACACCTCAACTCACGCCGCAGGCGTTGTTATTACACACAATCCTGTTTCAACATATGTTCCGCTTGCAACGAATGATGGCGTGCCTGTTACACAGTATATTATGACGACGCTTGAGGAACTGGGACTTCTTAAAATGGATTTTCTCGGTCTGCGTACCTTAACGGTTATTGATGACGCAGCAAAGGCTGCAGGGATTGATATAAACAATGTGTCGATTGAGGATGCTGATGTTTACAAACTATTTGCAAGGGGGCAGACAGAGGGTATATTTCAGTTTGAATCAAGCGGAATGAAGCAGATGCTTATGAATCTCAAGCCAAAGGCACTTGAGGATTTGATTGCTGCTACATCTCTTTACAGACCCGGTCCTGCCAAGCAGATTGATACCTTTGTTGAAAATTCCAATAATCCTCAGTCAGTTAAATATCTGACAGAGAAACTGAAACCGATACTTGAAAATACATACGGCTGTATGGTTTATCAGGAACAGGTAATGCAGATCTTTCGTGAGCTGGCAGGTTATTCCTACGGAAGAGCGGATATTGTAAGACGTGCAATGAGCAAGAAAAAGCTTGATGTTATGGAAAAGGAACGTGAGGCTTTCATTGCAGGCTGTGAAAAAAATGACATTGACAGCAAAACGGCTAATACAATTTTTGACCAAATGTCGGATTTTGCAAAGTATGCATTTAATAAATCCCATGCTGCCTGTTATGCTCTTGTTGCTTACAGAACAGCGTATCTTAAATGCTATTATCCTGCTGAATTTATGGCGGCATTAATGACGTCGGTGCTTGATCAGTCCAATAAAATTGCAAGGTATACTGCCGAGTGCAAGCGTATTGGTTTAAGGCTTGGACCGCCGAATATCAATACATCATTAAAGGGCTTTACTGCAAATGGTAAGGTTATTAATTATGGCTTGCTCGGTATTAAAAATATCGGCAGTGAATTCATTGATGATATCGTTAACGAACGCAGAAATGGTGATTTTACCTCGCTGACAGATTTTTGCCGGCGAATGCAGGAGGGGCATTTCAACCGCCGTGCCGTTGAAAGTCTTGTTCGTGCAGGTGCAATGGATTGTCTTGGTGCAAACAGACGTCAGATGCTTCAGGTACTTCCTGCTCTGCTGACAAATCTTGATAATTACAGACAAAACACCAGATACGGTCAGGTTGGATTTTTTGAGCTCGGCGGCGGTGAAAGCTTCAGCTTTGAGGTCGAAATGCCCGATGTCAGCGAATTTCCGAAAAACGAGCTTCTTAAAATGGAGAAGGATATGACAGGACTTTATCTTTCAGGTCATCCTATGGATAAGTACGCTGATATCTGTAAGCGTCTTGGCTATGCCGATACGATTGAACTGATTGAGGCAGGCAAGGAGGATATGTCGAAGTATAAAGACAGAGCAAATGTTAAAATATGCGGCATTATTACGCATACCACCTTGAAGCAGACAAGAAGTAATTCATCTATGGCTTTTGTGACGCTTGAGGACTTATACGGCTCAATAGAAGTATTGGTTTTTCCGAAAACACTTGAACAGTATCAGAATCTTATATACGACGGCAGTATTATAAGCGTCAGCGGCAATCTTTCTCTTGAAGAAGAAAAGGATGCAAAGGTTCTTGCGGGTGTTATTGAAGCACCGCCTTCAGGGGCAGGCTCTGCCGACAGTAATCCGGGCAAAAAAAGAAAGAAGAAGGCTTTATATTTAAGGTTTAAAAATAAAGAGGATGAAAATATATCCCTTGCCAAGCGTGTAACCTCAATTTTTGACGGAACAATACCGCTTTATTTCTACTATACTGAAAGTGGGGAATATGAGCTTCAGCCAAGGCACGATTTTGTTGAGGTGAATGAAACCGAGCTTAAGGAGTTAAAACGGATACTTGGTGATGAAAATGTAGTTTATAAAGGATAAAATAACTCAACACTTGACTTTTTTCGCAAGTAATATTAAAATACATTTATATTTTGTTATTTACATTCCAGTAAGGAGGATTTATTAATATGAAAACTATTGCGGTATTAACAAGCGGCGGCGATGCCCCGGGTATGAACGCTGCAGTTCGTGCAGTTGTGCGCACAGCGTGTGAAAACGGAATCAAGGTTTACGGTGTTGTTCGTGGCTATAATGGTCTTATCAACGGTGATTTTATTGAAATGGATCTTCGTTCGGTTTCTGATATTATAAACAGAGGCGGTACTATTCTCTATTCTGCACGTTCAGTAGAGTTCGCCACTGAGGAAGGTATGCGCAAGGCAATCCGTACCTGCCAGGAGTGGGGTATTGAGGGTGTTGTTGTTATCGGCGGTGACGGCTCCTTCCGTGGTGCAAGGGATTTATCGGAGCGCGGCATTCCATGTGTAGGTATACCGGGTACAATTGACAATGATATTGCCTGCTGTGATTACACAATCGGCTATGATACCTGTCTTAATACAATTATGGAAATGGTTGACCGTATCCGTGATACTGCTGAATCACATGACAGATGTTCTGTTATTGAGGTTATGGGCAGAAGAGCAGGCTGGCTGGCACTTAACTCAGGTATTGCCTGCGGTGCTACATCAATCCTTATTCCTGAAATACCTTTTGATATTGAAAAGCATGTTATTGAGCGTATGAAAAAAACGCAGAGAACAGATAAAAAGCACTTTATCATTATTGTTGCCGAGGGCTGCGGTATTGATGTAGAGGAGCTTGCTAAAGAGGTTGAGGCAAAAACAGGTGTTGAGTCAAGAGCCACTATTCTCGGTCATACTCAGCGCGGCGGTTATCCTACTGTTAAAGACAGAGTAATGGCTACACGTATGGGTAACTATGCTGTTAAGCTTTTGATGAATAATATCGGTAACAGAGTTGTAGCAGCACAGAAGGAAGATGTTGTTGATTACGATATTTTTGAAGCTCTCAATATGACCAAATCTGTTGATATGGAGCTTTATAATGTTGCTCACGAGGTATCAATTTAATTTTTAAAAAGGATGCTTTTATTTAAGCATCCTTTTTGAATATAATTTACTACTTTAATGGCATAATAAAGGAGATATTAGTATTATGGCCGAGATTAAATGTCCTAAATGCGGTGAGGTTTTTCAGGTTGATGAGTCAGGCTATGCGGAAATACTTGCTCAGGTGCGTAATTCGGAGTTTGATAAGGAAATAAACAAAAAAGAAAAAAGTCTTAAAGCGGAAAGAGAGCAGGCTGTTCAACTTGCAGTATTAGAGGCTGAAAACAAAAACAAAGAAATACTTGCTGATAAGGATACCGAGATTGCACGCTTGAAATTATTGCTGGAAAGCAGTGAAACACAACAGGCTTTGGCAATGCAGAATGCAGTTTCAGAGGTTGAGAAGGAAAGGGACAAGCTTAAAAGTCAGTCGGAAAGTGAAATAACAAGGCTGACGGCAATGCTTAATCAAAGCAGGATTGAAAAAGAGCTTGCTGTAAAAGAGGCTGTTCACGATTTGGAAAAGCAGAGGGACAGGCTGAGCAGTGAGCTTGAGCTGCAGAAGCAAAAAAACGAAATAAGTGAGCAGTCCATAAAGCAGGATTATGAAACCCAGCTTAGATTTAAGGATGAGGAAATCGAAAAATATAAGGATTTCAAACAAAGGCTTTCAACTAAAATGCTTGGTGAGAGTCTGGAGCAGCATTGTGAAAATGAATTCAACAGTCTTCGTATGACGGCCTTTCCCACAGCATATTTTGAAAAGGACAGTGATATTTCAAAAGGCACCAAGGGTGACTATATATTCCGCGAATCTGATGCGCAGGGCAATGAAATCATTTCGATTATGTTTGAAATGAAAAATCAGCAGGATGTATCAGCCGCAAAAAAGAAGAATGAGGATTTCTTTAAAAAGCTTGACAAGGACCGAAATGATAAGAATTGTGAATACGCTGTTCTTGTGTCTATGCTTGAGCCTGAAAGCGAACTGTATAATACAGGTATAGTTGATGTTTCTTATCAATATCCTAAAATGTATGTTGTAAGACCGCAGTTTTTTATTCCGATTATAACACTTCTGCGAAATGCTGCTTTGAATTCGATGGAGTATAAAAGAGAGCTCGCTGAAATAAGAAATCAGAATATTGATGTTACTAATTTTGAACAAAATCTTATGGATTTTAAAGACAGTTTTTCCAAAAATTATCAGCATGCACATGACAGGTTTGTTGATGCAATTGCAGAAATAGACAAATCTATAAATCATCTTCAAAAGATTAAGGAAAATTTAACGAAATCAGATAATCATTTAAGAACAGCAAATAATAAAATAGAAGACATTTCTATAAAAAAGCTGACTAAAGGCAATCCGACAATGCAGGCTAAGTTTGCTGAGTTAGAAAGCAATGAAATTTAAGCTTTTTATGAAAAAATTTCAAAAATATTTACATTATTTTATAAAGGGCATCTTTGTGATGTCCTTTATTTTTTTGCAAATAATATGTTGGGTGATTTTATGAAAAAGTTTATAAG
>VSOH01000038.1 GCA_009774735.1 Clostridiales bacterium | reverse complement strand
TCATCACCACATATATTTTACCATATATATGACAAAAAGCCCAGCATAAGCCGGACCTTTTTCGACAGACTGAAAGACTGATTTTCAATCAGTCTTTTTTTGTTCTTCCGCAGCGCTTTCTTTATTTGCAAGTGCATATCTTACTGCTGCTATTACAAAGGCTGTAAACGTGCAGTTTTTGTTCTCTGTTACTCTGTTGATTTCAGCAATTAAATCCTCGGGAAATCTTATTGTTTTATTTGTTGTTTGTTTTGATTTTATTGGTATTTTAAATTCTCTCATTTTCTCACCCTCTAATATTGATACACTCATATTATATTCCAATCAAGACTTTTTGTCAATAGTCTTAATCGGAATGTTGTATAATATCTTTCGGAGGAATTATTATGGATTATATAGACAGATTAACCGAACTCAGAAATGAAAATGATTTGAAACAATCGGAATTATCGGATTTATTAGGTGTAAAGCAATCGGCAATATCCAAGTATGAGAACAGAAGAGCACAATATACAATTGATGATTTAATAAAGCTATGCAAATTTTATAATGTATCGGCAGACTACATTTTAGGGTTGCCAAAAGGATTGAATTACCCTGAAAGATAAATATTGACATAGAGGATTTTCCAAGCTCTCCCGATTATGAACGGATAATATCCGCCCCTACGAAAAAACTAACATAACGTATAAATGACAAACACCCGAAGGGATTAGCCTTCGGGTGTTTAGCTTTTTTATTAGTCAGCTGTGTATGGTAAAAGTGCAATATGTCTTGCTCTTTTGATAGCTGTGGTAAGCTCTCTCTGATGCTTTGCACATGTACCGGTTACACGACGAGGAAGAATCTTTGCTCTTTCGGAAACAAATCTCTTTAATTTAGTAACGTCTTTGTAATCGATTACTTCGGTCTTTTCAACACAGAAAGTACAAACCTTTCTACGGCCCTTACGGGGACCGCCGGCTCTGTTATATGCCATAGTTAGTTTCCTCCTTTAAAATGGTAAATCGTCGTCATCATCGACAATTTCTTCAAAATCCGAATTATCAGCGCTTGCATAACTTGGTGCAGGCTGTGAGAATGCAGGATTTGATGTACCGCTCTCAGCTTTTGAGCCACAGAATGATACATTGTTCGCAACAACTGTTACTGACTTTCTCTTATTACCATCCTTGTCAGTGAAATTTTCCGTCTGGATTGAACCCTCAACAGCAATCATTGAACCCTTATGGAAATAACGAGAAATAAATTCAGCAGTTTGACGCCAAGCTGTAACATCAATGAAGTCAGCCTTTCTTTCTTCGCCCCTTGCCTGATACTGTCTGTCGCAGGCAATCTGGAAGCTGATTACTGAAAGACCGCTTGGTGTTGTTCTGAGCTCAGGCTCATAAGTTAATCTGCCCATTAAAACAACAGAATTAATCATAAATCAGCCCTCCATTATTCGCCCTTAGCAACGATTAATGAGCGAAGAACACCGTCAGTGATGTTGATTACACGGTCAAGCTCTGCAGGGAATGCTTCATCACAAGCAAAGTTAATAACAGTGTAGAAGCCCTCATTTTCGTAGTTGATAGGATATGCAAGTCTGCGCTTACCCCAATCCTCAACTTCGCCAAGAGTGCCATTTTTGCTGATGAGGTCAGTAAACTTTGTCTTTAAAGCCTCAACTGCATCCTCTCCGTTTGTAACAGAGAAAACCATTACGATTTCATAATTTCTTAATGCCATTCTTTAGCACCTCCTTCTGGACATTATGGTCTGTATCTCTTAATACAGACAAGGATTGCCTATTAATTAAATTAAAGGCTTGTGTATTATAACAAAAAAGACTTAATCTGTCAAGAAAATCTTTTTATTATACATATTTTAAAACATCTATAATTTTATCAATAACAGGAACATCGGCACTTAAATCCACGCCCTTAAACCAGCCATAGTTCATTCTGATAGCCTTCATACCCGATTCCAGTGCTCCCTGAATATCATTAACAGGGTGGTCGCCTACATAAACACATTCCTCAGTTTTAAGACCGAGCTTGTCTGCCGTGTACCTGAAAATCTCAGGATCCGGCTTATGAATACCGATATCACCGCTGACAATAACAATATCACAGTACTGCGTAAGTCCGCTGTTGTCAAGCTTATGATGCTGTAAATAAGACGGACCGTTTGTGATAACACCCACAATACAGCCCCTGTTTTTCAGCTCGGCAAGCAGCTTTGGTGAATCGGGGAAAATAACATTATGGTCACCGAACTCCGTATCATAATGATTTGCAAGCGTTTCGGCACAAGGTGCATCCTCCCAGCCCCACATATCGCAAAGCTGTGCACACCACTCAACTCTGTTGACATAGCCGCCGTTACCCGTAACACGCATATCCTGTTTGCGTTTTTCCTTTTCATCAGATGAAATATCAGGACAAAAGGCATCGAGAAATGAATCCATATAGCTCTCAAAGGCAGCAGTTCTGTCCTGCAGAGTTTCATCAAAATCAAACAATACTGCTTTTATCATTTATAAGCTGTGCCTCCAGTTCTTCAACATTTTTAAAAACCTTTTCACCTCTCAGATATCTGAGAAGTTCAACTCTGATTACTTTACCGTACAAATCGCCGCTGAAATCAAAAATATGTGTTTCGCACAGCGTATTTTTCACCCTCCAGGTGGGACGGTTGCCTATATTGGTAAAGGCTTTATACTCCCTGCCGTCAACAAAAACACGGCTTTCATAAACACCGAACTTAACCTGCGAAAGTCCGTCAGGGTAATTCTGATTAATTGTTGGGAAGCCGATTGTACGTCCCCTTTTATCACCCTGCAGAACCTCTGCCTCAAAGGTAAAATGATAACCGAGCATTTCATTCGCTCTGCCGATTTCACCATTTTCAAGTGCTTTTCTTATCCTTGTGGAAGAAATCGGTTCACCGTCAAAATCAAGATGCTCAAGAATTCTTACCCAGACATCCTTATCTTCAAGATATTTTCTCATATCAAGCGCAGACCAGGAAGCCTTTTTACCAAAACGAAAGTTAAAGCCACACAAAATCATACCTGCATGAAATTTATCAATAAGGATTTTTTCAATAAAATCCTCACCGGTCATATTTTTAATTTCATCAAAATCGGCAAACACCACATTGGGGCAGCGTTTTTCAAAAACACTTTTCTGCATTAAAGAAAAACGGTTGTTCACCGAATAAATTATTACATCGCTTGCACCGGTAATAACCAGTTGGTGTGCCCTGTGCATACCGTCAAAATCACCGAGTGCAACCGCTGTTCTTTTTTCTTTTTCTGAATTATTCATACTAATCACGTTTTACTAAAAGCCGTTTGACCGCCAGTTCGTTTTTATCTGCGCACGCTTCGCCCAGTCCCAAAAACAAGCCGTTCTGCGAATAAACCCTGTATAATCCTGCATCAAGCCTTTTTCTTATTCTGTCAAGTGCCAATGCACCGCCGTTTGAAAAGCGTTTTGCCTGAGCTTCCGACACATAAACACTGTCATATGCCTTTAGTATTTCTTCAATATCAATCAGCAAGTCATCAAATCCAAGCTCATTGTCACGCCTATGCTGAAGCTCGGCAAGTGTAACACAATCCTCTGTTTTAAAGCCCATAGCAAGTGTTCTTTCAAGAGAGGTCATTGTCGCACCGCAGCCAAGCACCTTGCCTATATCATCAATCAGTGTACGGATATAAGTTCCCTTGCTGCAAACTACATCAATAATATATTCATTATCGTGTGCACTTACAAGCTTAAGCTCTTTAATTTCCGCCTCACGTGCCTTGCGTTCAACCTCAATACCCTGCCTTGCTAAGTCGTAAAGTCTTTTGCCGTCAACCGAAACAGCCGAATACATAGGCGGAACCTGTGATATTTTGCCCCTGAATTTCCCCAGTGCAGCTTCAACGTCTTCCTTGCCTGCATTAACCTCATACTCACCTGTAACATTTCCGGTAATATCAAGTGTATCGGTCGTTTTACCAAGCACAAAACCTGCTCTGTAGCCCTTATCACTGTCAGGCAGATAGTCAAGAAAGCGTGTTGCACCGCCCAGCATAACAGGCAGAACGCCTGTTGCCATAGGGTCAAGCGTTCCTGTGTGCCCCGCTTTTCTTTCACGGGTAATTCCTCTGACCTTAGCAACCACGCCGAAAGAGGTTATATCCTTATCCTTGCTGATACAAATTATACCTGTCATTTAAGTAATTCTCCGCATTTTTCAACAAGCTGTGCCTTAGCCGCATCAACACCGCAGTCAAATCTGCAGGCTGCTGCCTGATTATGACCGCCGCCGCCGAAAAATCTTGCAAGCTCTGCAGCATTAACACTTTCAAAGGTGCGAAGCGATGCCTTGCAGGTACCATCAGTCTTTTCCCTGATTGTAATACCGATTTCAACGCCTTCTACCTGACGTGTGAGCGGTGCAAGTGCCTCGGTTTCCTGCTCATTAGAGCCTGTCTTTTTATACATATCCTGTGTAACAGTGATAACAGCCACTCTTTCGTTCTCGAAAAATTCCATAGATTCAAGAGCCATACGCTCAAGACGTGCATATGTTTTGGTCTTTGTTTCAAACATAACACGGTTGATAGTTCCGTTATCAGCACCAAGCTCAATTAAATCGGCTGCGGCACGATAGGTCTTTGCCGTTGTGGATGCATATCTGAAGCAGCCCGTATCAGTAGTAAGCCCTGTATAAAGACAGCCAGCCATTTTACTGTCAATCTCTACACCGAGAGCCTTGATTACATCATACATAATTTCACAGGCTGCAGGCGTATCCTCCAGCAGCAGATTATCCGCATATTCAGTATTTGTACTGTGATGGTCAATACACAAATCAATATGGTACTGACCATTCAGGTCACCCAAAAGGTTAGGTGTGGCAACATCAACTGCCACAACATAACCCGGTTTAAATCTTATTGGTGCAATATCGTCAAAAAGATAATCATATTTTTTCGGTATTACATCGCTATTAATAACAGCACAGATTTTGCCGAGCTTCATTAATGCACGGCAAAGTGCAAATCCGCAGCCCAGAGTGTCACCGTCAGGGTGAGCATGGGTGAGAATTAAAATATTATCATTATCCTTAAGAAGTTGTGCACACTGATTAACGTCAATTCTCATTACTTATTTCCTTGATTTTTTCAAAAAGGTCCATACCCTTTGCAATAGAATCATCAGCAATGAACTTGAGCTCAGGACTCTTTCTTAAGTGAAGTCTTGAGCCAAGCTGCTTTCTGATATAACCGCCTGCACTTTCAAGCCCTTTGACCGAGCTTTTTGCAGCATCAATACCTTCCATTGCACTGATATATACTTTAGCGTAGCTCAAATCACCGCTTACCTCAACCTTAACAACAGTTAACATTCCGCTGATTCTGGGGTCTTTAAGCTCACGCATAATAGATATAATTTCTCTTTTTATATCCTCTGATATTCTGTCAATATGAAATCCTGCCATAATTAATCCCTGTATTCCTCAACAATGTATGCCTGAAGAATATCGCCTGCCTGAATATCGTCCCAGCCCTCAAGACTGATACCGCATTCATAGCCTGAGGAAACCTCTTTAACCTCATCCTTAAATCTCTTTAAGTTAGCAAGCTTGACGTTGGCAATTTCCTTGCCCTTTCTGATAACTCTTACCTTACCATCACGTCTGATGTTGCCTGAGGTTACCAATGAGCCTGCAATCGTACCTGCTGAGGAAATTTTGTAAACCTCTCTTACCTCAACCTCACCGGTATCAACATCACGATACTTAGGTGCTCTCATACCACGCATTGCTCTTTCAATATCTTCAATGGCATCATAAATGATATCATAATTTTTAATTTCTACGCCGTCACGGTTTGCATTATCTGCAGCAATCTGATCAACAGCAGTGTTAAAGCCGACGATAATTGCATTTGATGCACTTGCAAGCATAACATCACTTTCACTGACTGCACCAACGGCACCGTGAACAATTTTAACATTAACCTCATCATTCTCAATTTTGAGAAGTGACTGCTTAACTGCTTCAACAGAGCCCTGAACATCAGCCTTGATGATAATGTTCAGCTCTTTCATTTCACCCTCCTGAATGGTATCAAACAGGGTATCAAGTGTAACCTTCTGGAACAGGCTGAACTCCTCTTCCTTAGCCTTTGCTCTTCTCTGCTCAACAAGCGTTCTTGCAAGCTTTTCATCTGATACGGCATTGAACTCGTCACCACTCATAGGTGCAGTATCAAGACCCATAATCTCAACAGGTACTGACGGACCTGCACTTGTAACATGATTACCATGGTAATCTGTCATTGCTCTTATTTTACCTACAGATGTGCCTGCAACAACAATGTCACCTGCATTAAGTGTACCATTCTGTACAAGGAGAGTTGCAACAGGACCTCTGCCCTTATCAAGCTTAGCCTCAATAACAACACCCTTTGCACTTCTGTTTGGATTCGCCTTCAGCTCGCCCATTTCAGCAACAAGAAGAATGGTTTCAAGCAGCTTATCAATACCCATTTTGGTTTTTGCAGAAACAGGAACACAGATAATATCACCGCCCCATTCCTCGGGAACAAGCTCATGCTCAGTAAGCTGCTGTAAAATTCTGTCAGGGTTTGCACCCTCTTTATCCATTTTATTGATAGCAACAATAATTTCAATGCCTGCTGCTTTGGCATGATTAATAGCCTCAATCGTCTGCGGCATAATACCATCATCAGCAGCAACAACAAGCACGGCAATATCAGTTGCCATTGCGCCCCTTGCTCTCATTGCAGTAAATGCAGCGTGACCGGGCGTATCAAGGAAGGTGATTTTTTCACCATTGACTTCAACCTGATAAGCACCGATTGCCTGTGTAATACCGCCTGCCTCTGTTGAGGTTACGTCCGTATCACGGATAGCATCAAGGATTGAGGTTTTACCATGGTCAACGTGACCCATAACACAGACAACAGGAGGTCTTGTGACAGCATTTTCATCATCCTCAATTTCCTCTTCTATAATCTGCTCCTCAATTGTAACAACAACCTGAGGCTTAACCTTTGCACCAAGCTCGGTAGCAACAATTTCCGCAGTATCGTAGTCGATAACCTCATTAACAGTTGCCATTACACCAAGCACCATAAGCTTTTTAATTACCTCGGTAGCAGTCATACGAAGCATAGCCGCAAGATCACCGACAGTAATTTCAGCAGGAACCTCAATTGTAATCTGCTGCTTCTTTCTCTGCTCAGCAATACGTGCAAGACGCTGTGCCTCGGTTTCCTTCTTTGAACGGGCATGCATACCCTGTGGTTTTTTCTTTCTGTACTGCTTTGATTTCTGATTAAGCTTCTGCTTGCTCTGATAATCTTTCATCTGTGATGCAGGAGCAATATCCTCATATTTCTGATTATACTTTTCTAAATCAACAGTATTTACACGGGTGTCAATATGCCTTGCCTCACCCTTTGTTCTTGCCTGAGGGGCTTTATTGGCTCTTTTTTTAGCCTTTTCTTCGTCCCTTTTGGCAGCCTGCTCAGCCATCTGAAGAATAGCTGCCTGACTCTGATGCTTTTTGTTGCCGCTCTTTTTAGCGTTATCCTTTTTGAAATCCTTCTTATTATCTGCTTTTTTCTTCTTGTTAAAATAGGAGTCAAAGCTCTTTACACTATTTTCCTGTGTCAGCTTTTCAAAAATAATATTTAACTCTTTTTCCTCCAGTACTGTATTGGCAGATCTTTTGCCGTCACAATACTTTGAAAGAATGCCAATAATATCCTTGTTGGATTTTCCAAAATCCTTTGCAACATCTGATACTTTAACTTTATTCATTACCATTCGCATTTTCCTCCTGTTCAATTAGTGAAATGATTTTTTTCGAGAAATTCACATCGTCAACGGTCATAATGCCAGCTTTATAGCCCACTGCAAAATGTATTTCATTAATAGTTATATCTGCCACTATCAGCGGAATGTCAAGCTTGAAATTTTCAAGTGTTCTTTCAAATTCCTTAACAAGCCGTTTTGATGCATCACTGCAAATCAGAACCATATGTGCCTTATGTGCTTTTATGGACTTCTCCGCCATATCGTGACCCATAGAAAGTCTGCCCGCCCTGCGTGCCATACCGAGCATTGACAATGTTTTATTTTTCTGCATTCATCATTTCTTCTTCCATATTATTGAAAACCTCTTCGCTTATCTGCATTTGAAATGCCCGCTCAAAGGCTCTTTTTTTTCTTGCCTTTTTTAAACATTCGGGATTGTTACAAACATAAGCACCTCTGCCTGCCTTTTTGCCTGTTAAATCGAGCGAAACCTCACCCTCACGGCTTTTAACAACCCTTACAAGTGTGCGCTTGTCAAACATTTCACCGCAGCCCACACACATTCTTAAAGGCACTTTTTTTGCTTTCATACCATCTCTCCCAATTATTCCTGACCTTCAAAGAAGCCGGACTCAGGCTTAATGTCAATATTCCAGCCTGTCAGTCTTACTGCAAGCCTTACATTCTGACCCTTGTTGCCGATAGCTAATGAAAGCTGATCATCAGGAACTGTTGCTCTGCAGGTCTTAACCTCTTCATCAAGAATTTCAATTGAGCAAACCTCTGACGGTGCAAGTGCTGCTGCAATATATTCTGACGGATCCTCACTGAATTTAATAATATCTATCTTCTCGCCGCCGAGAACCTCAACAATATTTGAAACTCTCTGTCCGCGAGGACCGATGCAAGCACCAACAGGATCAATATCCTCATCCTTGGTATAAACTGAAATCTTTGTTCTTGAGCCTGCCTCACGTGAAACGGATTTGATTTCAATAGTGCCGTCATAGATTTCAGGAACCTCCTGCTCAAATAAACGGCGTACAAGACCCGGATGTGTTCTTGAAATCATAATCTTAGGACCTTTTCCGCCTTCCTTAACATCAACGATGAACACCTTAATTGTCTGTCCCTCAGTGAGAACTTCACCGGGAACCTGCTCACTCTTCGGAAGAACGGTCTGATTTTTGCCGATTTCAATTGTTGCATTGCCTGTAATCGGGTCAATTCTTTCAACCTTAGCTGAGATAAGCTCCTGATTCTTTGATTTGAATTCCTGGAGCATCTGACCTCTCTCTGCCTCTCGTATACCCTGACGGATAACGTGCTTAGCTGTCTGGGCAACAATTCTGCCGAAATCCTTTGTTTTCAAAGGAATATCAATTGTCTTGCCAACCTTAGCAGATTTGCGGTAAACCTGTGCCTCCTCAAGAGTAAGGTCCGTATCAGGGTCCTCAATCTCGTCAACAACATTTTTTGTTACGTAAACCTTGATTTTCTGCTTCTCTTCATCAATATCACAATGAACAATATCCTTGCCGTTGTAATCATGCTTTGCAGCAACAATAATTGCTGCAGAAATCTTTTCATACAAATAATCCGCAGGGATTCCTTTTTCTGCCTCCAGAAGCTTTACTGCTTCAAAAAATTCTTTACTCATTTTTCCTATCATCCTTTCTCTGCAATTGTAACAACTTAATTATTAAAATCGTTTATATCAAAATCATCCAGCTTAACAAAAGAGGTTTCTTTTTTGTTAACGCTGATGCTTTCACCATTTTCAAGTGTAACAGTAAGCTCACCATTATTATATGAGCTGAGCACACCGCTGAAGTCCCTGACCTTATCAATAGGTCTGATTAATCTTAACATTACAGGACTGCCCACATATTTTTCAAAATGTGAATCTGTAACAAGCTCTCTTTCAACACCCGGTGAGCTGACCTCCAATGTATAACTCTGGCTGATTGGGTCAGCCTCATCAAGGGGCTTTGTGATTGCGTGTGTCAAATCAACACAGTCATCTATTGAAATGCCGCCCTCTTTATCTATAAATATTCTCAGATACCAATCAGTACCCTCCTTAACAAAGCGAATGTCCCATAAATCAAGACCAAGTTCCTTTGCATAAGGCTCAACAATCTCCGTAACCCTTGATACGGTATTACCCTTGCCTGCCATAAAAACCTCCTTACAATAATAAGAGAGCGAGCCGTTCGGCTCACTCTCACCCTGAGATTATGAATAATGCTAAATACTATAATAACACTTTATTTTAAAATGTCAATACCTAATTAAAATTAAAGATCATCCGCATCCTGAACAGGCTCTTCAAGCTCCTCACCGTAATAAGTGCTTTCTGTAACGCCGGTATAGCTGCCGTTAACATCACTGTTGACCATTTCGGGGCTTATATAGGATGTTAAATCTATAATTTCCTTTTTATTCTGCTTTTTATTTTTCTTTTCCATAAAAAATCACCTCTGCATTATTCTTTGCAGAGGTGTTATTTTTATTATAATTTTTCCACATCAATATTTGCAATTTTATTCATAAACTGCTTTGGACTGATAATTTCGCCCATTTCTAAAAGGTCGTCCATATTGAGATTAAAATTATTGACGAAAACAGGAATATCATTATACTCTATATCAATATGCAGCACAGCGGCATCAGCCATAATCTGCTTTGGGTCATAGGTGTTGACATTATAGCATTTTTTAACAACGGTTTCGTGGTTTCTCACATATTCAAGCACGACGCTGCGCTGACTTTTTGAAACAGTAATGTATTTGTCATCATCCTTTGAAACTGCGAGAGCCATAGGCATCTGAGCAACCGCCTTGCAGGCACCGGAATTCACAAAAAACTCATTCAAAAAAATTGACTCCAGCTTTGTGGTGTCATCGGGAACAATGATTGCCAATATATATTTACTGAGCTTTTTGCCGTAATTTTCTTTCATAAACTCTTTAAAATAATATTGGCTTTCAGCAATTTTCTCAGCATATTCATGATAAAACGGAATATTAGGCAACGGATTTAACGAGGGCAGATTAAACGGTTTGAAACCCTCACCGTCCCTGTCCTTAACAAGAATACTGTTATTCGTAACAATCATCGGAATTGTTTTTGCCATTATGTCACCCCGGCATTTTAATATATCTGATAAATATATATT
>VSOH01000037.1 GCA_009774735.1 Clostridiales bacterium | reverse complement strand
GTTTACTTTTATATTACTATGTGTTATAATTATAGTTGAAAAATCAATTATGAAAGAAGACCGGTTATGAATCAGAAAGAAAAAAGTCAAAACAGTATATACTATATTATTGAATGTGCTATTGACGAATTTGCTGATAAAGGCAGTAACGTGTCTTTAAACAGCATATGCAAACAAAATGGTATTTCCAAAGGCAAGCTTTATCATCACTTTTCGTCAAAAGAGGAGCTGCTCTGTGCCTGTGTATGCTATGCACTTGATAATTTAAGTGATGATGTTAATGATTTTGAGCCGGATAACTCTTTGAGCATTGAAAAAAATCTTCATAACTATTATGTAGAACGAATAAAGTATTGGTATGAAAAGCCAACACATTTAATCATATTAAGACTTGCATACATGCTCAGGAAAAGGGCATTCAGTGAAGAAGCTATGGCAAAAATTGCAAAGCATAAGCAAAAATGGGACAACGCCATGAAAAACAAGGTTTTAATGATTATTCATTCAAAAAATAATAAATTAAAAATAAGTGACGAAAATTTTGCCGAATTAATGATTCTCTTATACGAAAACACCTTTCAGGCGATGGAAAGCAAAATTGTTAATGCAGTAAAAAATAATGAAATCGAAAATGCAAAAAATCTTTCTGAAAATCTATTAAGATACTATGATACGATCATATTAACTGTTCTATACGGAATTTTTGAAAACTAATCAAATAAAAGCAGCAGAGTCAACACCCATTTTGTTAACTCTGCTGCTTTTATTTAATATTATCTTTTATTCATTTTCAAATGGATACCATTTTTCATCATTTGAATAAACATTCTGTATACCCATATTATCGCAATATCTCTGCGGATATTTCGGGTTGGGATTAATTTCCGCTTTTGAGGTATCAACCTCTGAACTCTCACCATCTCTCACAAGCCTTGCAGCAACAACTATTCTTGCATCTGCCTTGTAGCCTGAAACATCCATTTTTCTTGAACAGGTGGAAAGCGTCAGTATTTTATCCGAACTGTTAACATCAACACCTGTTTTATAGAGCGTTCGTTTATTCACTTCACTGCTATAACCGCTGAAATTCTCACCGCCGAGATGCGGATAAATATAGTTGAATATATAACCGTCATCCTCATTTTCATCAGCATTTGTAATAAACACTGCAAAAATCTTCCACTCCATATCATTATATGCAGTATCAAAATGAATCACAGGATGCTCTTTATAAAAATCAATATTCTCGTATTTTGTAACCTCAGAAAACATCGTTGTATCCAGCCAATTGTGACCATAAAGCACCGTATTGAAATCCCTCAATGAAGAATCGCATGCACTGCTCATATAAATCGCACCGCGTTCTTCGGGCTGCTTATCAAAATTATGGGTTAAATAAAACTCATCATCATTACACTGCACAACAGGATAATCAACCGCTGTTCCGTCAATTTTAATATAGCCGACAAAATCACTGTTTTTGTCAATATAGCTTTGGTATTTTGACTTTTTCTCTGTGCTAACGGCACTTTCGGCTGTTGTTGTTTCTTGTTCCTTATCAAACACACCAAAATGGACTGCTGCCGCCGCACACAATGCTATAATAAATATAGGTATAATTATTTTAACAAACTTTTTCACAATACATATTCCTTAAAACTAAATTCAAAAAAAATCACTATACCACTTATACAATAATCAATGATCTGCATACTTCAAAATATAAATCAATTCTTCTTTTGTTGATTACACGATATAGTACCTGAAAAAATTTTTAACCCCATAGCTTGGATGGTGTATTACCGCACTGCTTGAATATCCTTTTTTAGCCATATCCAAAAATGAATTTTCAAACATTCCACGGCTTTTATCAACACCTTTTAATCTTCAAGGTATATGCTGTTTTAAATATAGACATATAATCCTTTCATAATACATTCTGATTTATCAGAAATTAAATTTGTTAAAGCCCCAATGGTTGATTTCACTGTATTTTACATATGTTCTGTCAGCAGGAACATTCAACAGCTTTTCGCTGATTTCACAAATTCTGACTGTTAAGTCATCATATGCTGCATCGCCTGCCTTGCCGAAAATTGCAATTTCAAACATTGCACAAGGCTCATCACTGCCCTTAAAATACATATCCTTTTCATCTTCCAGCTCAACCATAAGCCAAGCCTCGCTCTTACCGGGAATTGCTGTGATTGCCTCGCCGAGAGCTGATTTTAAGTTGATTTTATCCGAAATTGTCTGATTTGTTTTCACTTCAATAAAAGGCATAAGTTACACTCCTAAATATTTATCAATAAATTCATCAAGCTTTTTATGATAACCGGATTCATCAACACGGATTGAATCCGCATGTCCGGCACCGCTGACCAATAGCATATCCTTTTCTGTCGGACAAAGCTCATAAAGCTCAACACCCATTTTCGTGGGAACAAGCCCGTCATTATCACCATGAACAAAAAGCATAGGCACTCTTGCCTGAAGCACAGAACCCCTGACCTCAGTATCATCAAGGTCATAGCCTGCAATAAGCTTATTTGCAGTATTGAAGATTTTAACAAGCGGTTTAGGATTCTTAATTCCCGCACCCTTAATTACTTCTGAAAATTCTTCTGTTGCACTGGTATACGGACAATCGGCAACAGCAAGCTTAACCTGCTTTGGCACCTTGCTTATCATTTTGCAAACCGTAGCACCGCCCATTGATACACCATGCAGAATTATTTTTATATCGTCACCGAAACGCCCGGTTAAATAATCAATCCACAGCAAACAGTCCTTATGCTCAAAATAATCGAAACCTGTAAAACTACCCTCACTTTCACCGCAGGACACGTGGTCCATTGCAAGAAAGTTATAGCCCTTTTCAACATAATACTGCAAAAAGTTTGCCGGATCACCATTATGGTCTGTATGATGACCATGAGCAAAAACAACGAACACGCTGCTTTCAACGGCAGGGTAGGTCAGGTAGCCTGTTAAGTTCCTGTTTTTGTGCGATTTTATAATAATCTTTTCGCTGTTCTGTTTATTAATCCATTCGTGTTTGGATTGATTAAACATAAGAAACTCGTCCGGTCCATCGTTTTCATTTCTTGTGGCAAGGTAACCAATAATTGATTTGAACTTTCTCTCCCTGCCCATAACATCCATATAACCATGCAGTGCAGTACCTGCAATTGCACCTATACATACTGCACCTGCTGCAATTCGTTTTTTATTCACCTATTTCAATTCCTCTCGCCTTACGCTGCGCAGCAAGCTCATTTTCAATTCTTTCCTTTTCCTTGCCGCTGATTTTATAAAAGAACATTGGTATTGCACAAAGCATCAGACTCACACCCGGAACAATTGAAACCAATGAGAACATTGCAAAACGCTGATTCATTGCAAGATCGGTTGCTGCCATAATAACATCTGAGCTCAGCATTTTTTCAGGCTCAAGACCGATAAACATATACATTAACACAATGCCCGATGTTGCAAACGCATTACCAAGCTTGTTTACAAAGCCCTGACAGGCAGAGCCGAGTGCATTATCCCTGAAGCCTGTTTTCAGTTCCATATAATCAAGACAATCACCAATCATTGCATAACTGATAACATTAAGCACACCAAGCGGAATGCAGGAAATAAGAATAAACGGAATACAGATATACAAGTTCATTGTAAACCAGCCGATAATTGTGGTGAATATGCTTGCAACAAAGCCTGCAATGCAGGTTACAATAACAATTTTTTTATAATCAAAACGCTTCATAAGTGCAGGCATAACAAGCATGGCACCAAACATTCCGACAATTGCACAAGCCTGGAAAATTGTTTTAACCGATGACACACTTGCCTCAATTGCTGCAACTCTTTCAGCATCTGTCATACCCTCCAGCGGTGCACCGATATAAAAAGCATAACGTGCAACGTGAACAGCAGCAGCCTGCACCATATATCTTCCGCTTGAGAGCACACCCATCAGAATAACAAGCATAAGCGGCTTGCATTTAAAAATACGTGAAAGCCTTGAGGGCTCACCCTTTACAGGCTTGGCATCAGGAATAACCACTCTTTCTTTAATATGGAAATACGATCTTGAATAAAGGAGTAATCCGATAACAACGGTAAATATTGCCATAATAAGGTATTTGGTCTTATTATATTCAAGTCCGTCAGACGCACCGAGAATATTCGGCAAAACAAGTCCGATAACGAGAAACAGCACCTCCGGTACGGCTGAGCCGACACCATTTAATGTTCTGCCAAAGGAAATCGTTGAGCTTCTTTCCTCAGCATCAGCAGTCATAACATTAGGCAAACTCCAGAAAGGAACATCAGCCATTGTGTAAATCATACCCCACAAAACATAAACAACTGCCGCATAAGCCATCAACGCACCCTTGTTAAGGTTCGGGCTGAAATACATCAGCACTGTTAACACACCGATGGGGATTGATGCATAGAGTATGTACGGCTTCATTTTGCCGTACTTTGTAGTGCGTCTGTCAACAATCATACCCATAAGCGGGTCATTAATAGCATCCCACACCCTTGCCAAAAGCATAAGAAGCAGCACAAACATTGGTGCAAGCTGCAGAACATTAAGATAATAGTCACTGATGTAGCTTGACATCATTGCATAAATCATACCCTGACCCATTGCACCGATACTGAACGCCCAGCGTTCCTTCTTAGGAATATAATTAGTCTGGCTCATTTTTTTACCCCTCTGTCAGTATTACTCTATCTTGCCGAAGCTTGGATAATACTTAAATTTAACCTTACCTAAAATCTTTTCCTTATTAACAAATTTATTATTCCAGAATCTTGAATCCCAGCTTGAATTTCTGTTGTCACCCATCATAAAGTAGCTGTCAGCAGGCACCTCAAATGGTCCGAAATCGCCCTCAGGTGTACCGTTTGTAACAAAGCTGTCATCAAGCTGAATTGTTTCACCATCAGTTTTTGTAACATATACAACACCGTTAACCACCTGCACGGTTTCACCGGGCAGACCTATAACACGCTTCACATAAATCTGCGTTTCATCATCAGGATACTTGAAAATTATAACATCATATCTTTGCGGGTCCTCCTTAATATAAGCAAGCCTGCTGGCAATAATTCGGTCACCCTCGTGAATCGTATTCAGCATTGAACCTGTTGGAACTACTGCATTTGCAAAAACAACAGATTTTAAAATGATTGCAATAATTACAGCAACAACAATGGGAATTAAAAATTCCACTGCCTCCCGTAATTTGCTTTTTGGCTTCTTCTCCTCTTCTTCATCCTCAGGCTCATTCGGATTATAAGTTTTATAGTTAACCTCTTTACCCTCCTCAGCCTGCTCTATTTTTTCAACCTCTTTTGTAGGACTTTTTACATCATTTATGTTCACATCGGTATCAAACATTGTTGCTCCGCAGTGGGCACATTCATACCAATCATCCTTTTTAATCAGCGCATCACTGCCGCATTTTTTGCAATTCATAATTATTTTTTCCTCCTTTTAACGGCTTTAGTCAGCACTCTTTTCAGTGCAATAATATCCTCATAGGAGGTTGCTTTGTTAATAGCGCTGAATTCCAATGCATCGCCTTCAAGCTTTGTATCAATCTCGCCCTTTGCATTTGCATCGTAACCTGAACCGTCAAGGTTTTTGTCAATATAAAGCTTTACCATTTTATTTTTTTCTCTTACAACAATTATTTTATGCTCTGCACCTGTCACCTTACAGCTTGAGTTAAGGACAATCGAATCGCACCTGATATTAACATATCCGTCCTCAATTGCAATTTTGACATCACCATTTTCACAGATTGAGCAGTTTTCATCATCACTGTTATATTTAAATGAAACGGTAAACTCATCAGTAGCTTCAAGATAATCATATCTTCTGTCACTTTTTCCAAATTGAAGCACCTTGATTTCAAAGGGCTTAAGCGTTAAATCAATTTTGTCGCCATACGAATAGCTTTCAAAGTTTTCACTTGCACCCTCGTTATAAACATTAAAACGATTAACATTTTTAAGGGTTTCAGGACAGCCCATAAGCTTATTGAGCGTGAGGGTGAGCGGCGCTTTTTCATCAGTAGGATTTCTCAGTGCGATAATACCATCACCATTATCATTCCAGCTAAAATAACCATAAACATTATTTTCTTCTGGATTTCCGCCAAGCATCATCGCATTTCTCAGAATATCAAAATTGCTCTTCTGCCATTGAATAACCTTAGAGAGTATACGCCATTTCGTTTTGTTCATCATCGTATAGCTCAGATGAAGCTCATTAAGCGCCTGACCCCTGCAGGCATTGAAATACAGATATTTTTCAAACTCCTCATCTGTATAATTAACCTTTGCCTCTGTGCCGTAAATCGGTTCGTGGTTATATATATATCTTTGAGGTATCTGCCAAGCCCTTGTACAAAGTGAGTGATAATATCTTCCGTCACGGTAGGTCAGCTCCCTGTCAAGCTGTGACTGCTGCTCCAGATTATCGGCAAAGCCGATATCCTGACTGTTCTGCAGCCAGATGCTGTTAACATATTGCAGCCACCATGGTGACGGATGAACATAGCAGGTCATATTAATCCAGAGCTCCTTGCCATCCTCTGTACGAGCCTGTCTTACACTTTTAAAAATATCTATCCAGCCCTGCCACATTTCCGAATAATAATACATATCATTCTCACCGCCAACCATATGGTGATGCTTTGAATTTGTACAGGGTCTGAAACAAAAGCCATCAAGCTTCCAGTAGCTTATATCAAATTCCTTAGTCGTGTCAACAAGGAATTTTTCAACATTTTCCTGATAGGTTTTATCTGCCACACAAATATCACGTGACAGAGAGTTGCAGGCACCAAGACCGCTTTTTTCCATTTTTTTAGCAAATTTATACTGATAATTATATCCGCCTCTCGGTCCAAACCACAAGCCGAATGAAGAGCCAAGCTTTTTAGTCATCTTTGTTGAATCTGTAAGCTGATTGGGGAATTTTTTATTAAAGCTCCAAAACGGTGCTTTGTAATCATTCCAGCCGTCATCAATAACATAGGCATCAATTGGCGGAACACCATTTGATGAAAGCTTGCTCTCAATTTCATAAAAGGATTTTTCAATATTATCAGCATCAATATTCAGCATATGGTCATACCAGCTATTATACTGAAGTCGGAATTTATTAGGCACTGCAATATCGTCAATGTAATCAAAAAACGCTTTTTGAACATCAATCATAGTATTATCTCTTGCACCGCCTACAACAGTAACCGGGCAATAAAAAACACCATCAATATTTTTTCCGAGATAATACTTTACCTGACCTATTCCGAAAAGAATGGTATTTAAGGTTGCGGGAAACTCACAGCCGAAAAACAAACTGTCGATATAAAAAGGCTGTCCCAGTGAAGAAACAAATGCACCAAGCTCATTACCCTCTACATCCATAGGAACACTGAAATGAGTTTTTGAATTTGTTATTCCTATATGCTCAAGCAGAATATAATCAATAACCTTTGTATCATTTTGAACAAAGCTGATTTGCTTTTTGAGTGTATTTCCGTCCTCGCCTGCCCAAAAGCTCATAGTTACAGTAACACCGCTGCATTCTGCAAATGTAAAAGACAGCTTGCCATTCTCTTGTTTCTGGTCTGTAACCTTTAAGCCCTTCGATGTAAATTCGCTGCCGTCGGTGAAATGGAATAAAAACTCCACACTGTTACCGTCAGGAATAAAATCTTTTTTTGACAGCGTATTTCTGATCTGTGATGCATAAAGATTCCCCTCATACACCTTGAACTCACGCTGTAAAATCTTGCTTTCAAGTCTGAACATATTTAAACCCCTTAATTATAATTCTGCTTTAATCTGCTCAAGTGCGTTTGCAAGCTGATCAGGACAGGAGGTACCTCTGCCTCTGCAGTCAATACCCCTGAGCACAGCAATAATTTCATCAATACTTCTGCCCTTTGCAAGAGCGGAAATACCCTGAAGATTGCCATGGCATCCGCCTAAAAAGCTGATGCTTTCAATCGTTTCATCATCATTAATATCTATTGTTATCTGTTTTGAACAAACACCCTGCGGTGTGTAAGTATATGTCATTTTGAATTCTCCTTATAAAGCAGTATATTTATATATATTATACATAGATTCCTTATTTAATGCAACTATTTAAAGTTAACGAAAAAAATATTATTTTCTTATTTTAAGATATTGAATTGGAAATGTTGTTGTGCTATTATTGGAATGATGAGCCGGATTGTGTCCGGTTTAATACATATCTGAGAGGTAAAATTTATGGAAAAGCTTAAGGTTGGCATCATTGGTGCCGGTCGTATCGGTCAGGTACATGCAAAATCAATTACATACCATATTCCTCAGGCTGAAATTGTTGCTGTTTCAGACATTTTTGTTGAAGGTGCAAAGAAGGTTTCCGAGGAGCTTGGTATCCCGAATTATTATGAGGATTATCACGAGATTTTAAACAATCCCGAAATTACAGCAGTTCTTATCTGTTCATCAACAGATACACACGCAGACATTGCCATTGAGGCTGCTAAGGCAGGCAAGCACATTTTCTGTGAAAAGCCTGTTGATTTGACAATTGAAAAAATTAAGGCTGTTATCAAGGCTGTTGACGAGGCAGGTGTTAAGCTTCAGATTGGCTTTAACCGCCGTTATGACCACAACTTCGCTGCAATCAAGGACCTTGCTAACAAGGGTAAAATCGGTGAACTGCAGACAATCAAAATCACATCACGTGACCCTGAGCCACCCCCGATTTCATACGTTAAGGTATCAGGCGGTATCTTCCTTGATATGACAGTTCATGATTTTGATATGGCTCGTTTTATCGGCGGTGAGGTTGAAGAGGTTTATGCAAATGCTGCAGTTACGGTTGACCCCGCTATCGGCGAAGCAGGTGACGTTGACACTGCACTTGTTGCACTCAAGTTCAAGAGCGGTGCTATCGGTGTTATCGACAACTGCCGCAAGGCTGCTTATGGCTATGACCAAAGACTTGAGGTATTCGGCAAGAAAGGTCAGGCAAGTGCTGCTAATGACACACCTACTCATGTTGAGTTTATGGATGAAAATGGTGCTACAACTGACAAGCCGCTTTATTTCTTCCTTGAGAGATATATGCAGTCCTTTACCGATGAAATGACAGAGTTCATTGACTGCGTAATTAACGATAAGGCTACAAAAACAACTGTTTATGATGGTCTTGAGGCTCTGCGTCTTGGTCTTGCTGCTAAGAAGTCTGTTGCTGAAAACAGACCTGTTAAATTATCTGAAATCGAGGCTTAATTATGAAACGTATCAGACTTACAATGTCACAGGCACTGGTTAAGTTCCTTGACAATCAATATATTGAATGTGACGGTGTTGAAACAAAATTTGTAGAAGGCATCTTCGGCATTTTCGGTCACGGCTGTGTAGTCGGTGTCGGTCAGGCGTTAGAGCAGGGCGGACACAGTTTAAAATTTTATCAGGGCAAAAACGAGCAGAATATGGCTCTGGCAGCTATGGCTTATGCCAAACAGCTTGACAGAAAGGCTATTATCCCCTGTGTTTCTTCAATCGGTCCCGGTGCAACAAATATGGTAACTGCCTGCGGCTGTGCCACAGCAAACAGAATCCCGCTTTTAGTACTGCCCGGTGACACATTTGCCTGCCGTCAGCCTGACCCTGTTTTACAGCAGGCTGAGTTCTTTGACAACTACGGCAGAACCGTAACAGATGCATTCAAGGGTGTATGCCATTACTTTGACAGAATTTCAAGACCTGAGCAGCTTATGACAGCTTGTATCAACGCAATGCGTGTTTTAACCGACCCTGCAGATACCGGTGCGGTTTGCCTTGCTATGCCGCAGGATGTTGAGGGTGAGGCTTATGATTACCCTGAGCATTTTCTTGCTAAAAGAGTTTGGCATATGGACAGACGTCCTCTTTCAAAATCACAGCTTGAAAGAGCTTGCGCACTTATTAACGAGGCTAAAAAACCGATTATTGTTTGCGGCGGCGGTGTAAGATACAGCGGTGCTGAAAAAGCACTTGTTGAATTTGCTGAAAAATACAATATCCCTATTGCCGAAACACAGGCAGGTAAAGGTATCATTGACTGGAAGCATCCGCTCAATCTCGGCGGCATCGGTGTAACAGGCGGTAAGGCTGCCAACATTATTGCAAGAGATGCTGACTTGGTCATCGGTGTCGGTACTCGTTTTTCAGATTTCACCACAGCATCAAAGTGGCTGTTTAATGAAAACAGAAAGGTGCTCGGCATTAATGTTTGTCCGTTTGATGCTTTCAAAATGGATGCTGAGGCAATTATTGCTGATGCGAAAGAGGCTGTTACTGCGCTTATCGACGCCTGTAACGGATACAAATCAGCTTATACTGATGAGATTTCAGCGGCAAAGGCTGAATGGGATGCTATTGTTGATGAATATTATTCAACAGAACTTGAGGGCGGACTCAATCAGACTCTTGCACTTGGAATAATTAATGAATTTATGGAGAATGATGCAATCGCACTCGGTTCAGCAGGCTCACTCCCCGGTGATATGCAAAGGCTGTTCAGACCTAAAGACAGAGGCACATACCATATGGAATACGGTTACTCCAATATGGGCTATGAGGTTAACGGTGCTTTAGGTGCAAAAATGGCTAAGCCTGAATCACAGGTTTACACCTTCTGCGGTGACGGCTCATTCCTTATGGGTCACAGTGAGCTTTATACTGCGTTGCAGGAGGGCTTAAAGATTAATGTATGCCTGTTTGACAATATGGGCTGGGGATGTATTGAAAATCTACAGAACAATCAGGGCACTGATACCTTCGGAACCGTATTCAGAGCAAGAAATCCTGTAACAAGTATGCTCGACGGTGCTGAAATTGCCATTGATTTTGCAAAAATCGCAGAGGGCTACGGCTGTAAAGCGTATACCTGCCGTACATCTGACGAGCTTCGTGCTGCGCTTGCAGATGCGCAGAAACAGTCAGTTTCCTGCCTGTTTGATATTAAGGTACTTCCAAAGACCATGACACCCGGCTTTGAGTCATGGTGGAGAGTCGGTGTTGCAGAGGTTTCTGAAAGTGAAACAGTTGCAGCAGCATATGAGGATATGCAGGCACATATTAAGGATACCTTCGATTATTAATAATG